>JBMLOR010000081.1:0-4869 GCA_049242865.1 Chitinophagaceae bacterium
GTAATTTGCCATATTCTAACATTTTTTTTGCTGTTACATTGCTAGTAAGTTTTTCGGGTTTGCTACAAAATTCATTACAACAGCCATCAAACTCTAAAGGGTCATAATTGTTAGGTTTGGCAATTGTTTTATCTTGGTTTCCATAGTCTTTTAAAATAGCAACGTACGTAAAATCTTGTATTATGGGTTTGGTAAATGGCACTTTAGCTGCTTCGCCAATTTCTTTACTTGCTTCTAAGCCAATATCAAAAGGTATTTTTGCTGCTAACATTACATTTCCCAATTCGGTAGCATCGATAATTTGTTTGGCTGTAATGGTAAAGCGTTGACTTTCTTTTAGCCTTCTTACATTTAAAAAGTTAGCACCAATTACTTGGCTGTTTTTTATAAGTACATTAGTAAATTTTGTGTTGTATAATACAGTAATGTTTTTTTCTTGGCTTACCATGTATTTAAAAATACTATCGCCTACATGTGGCTCAAACAAGGTGTTGCTCACCCAACCTGTTGCAACCTTATTGGGGCCTCCATATCTTTTGTAAATATGCTCTCTAAATTCTGCCCAAATACCACTTGGCAAGTTGTGGTTACCATCAAAAGCACTTACACCTGCAGCTGTAATCATTCCTCCCAACCATGATGTTTGCTCTACCAACACCACTTTTACACCTAAACGTGCTGCTTGAATAGCTGCTGCAGTGCCACTTGCTCCGCCTCCAATAATTAATACATCGGTTTGCATTTTTTTTTGGGCAGACGAAAAAAGGATAGCTGCCTGCAAAAACACGGTTGATATAATTGTTTTTAATTGCATAGTTTTTTTACGCAACGAACGCAAAGTGTTTTGAAATTTATTAACTACTTATACAAATAGTTTTTTATGGTTTTTAATATTTAAACTCATTTATTGCATCTTTCATCAACAAATCTTTAATGTTCTAGTGTTTTCCATATTTGATACATGGCTCTTGGCATATGAAAACAACCTTTCCATTTTCCTCCTTTTAGGTTTAGCAATACTTCGCCCTGCCTATTTAAATATCCAAACCATTCGCCATATTCTGGATCTTTAAATTTGCTCCAACTATAATCATGTACCTTTTTAAACCATTTTGCACAAGCTTCGTTGCCAGTAAGTTTATAGCCTTTTGCTAATGCTACTAAAGCTTCTACATGCACCCACCAAAGTTTTTGATCCCATTCTAATTGTTGTGTTGGATGGCCTTTAACATCTAAAAAGTAAAAAATACCGCCATACTTTTTATCCCATCCATACTCTAAGGTTTTCAACATTATTTCACAAGCTTTTTCAATCAATGCTTCGTCGCCAAGGCGTTTTCCAAGATCCATTATAAACCACATGGCTTCTATTGCATGGCCAGGATTTAAAATTCTTCCTTCGTAACTATCGCAAAAGCTTCCATCTTCATACACATTTTCTAAAACTACACCTAGCTGAGGATTGTAAAAAACATCCATTACCTCGCTTATTACAGTTGGTATAAATTGGTCTACTTTTTCTTTTCCTAAAATATGTTCTAGCTCTAATGCTAGGTTACACAAAATCATGGGTAAGGAAAAGTTTTTTAAGCTTCTTGTTCCTGGATAAGACTTATTATATACTCCTTTCCAATTGTCTTTTCTTTTTAAAATGTTTTGAAAAGTGTTTAATGCAATTTGTTTGTATGTTTCGTTTGGTACTGCTTTGTACAACGATGCAAAAGCCATTGTGGCAAAACAATCACTAAAAATATTGTAGGGTTGCACTAATGGTTTACCATCTTGCGTTAATGAAAAATACCAGTTGCCTTGTGCATCTCTACCAAATTTTTCCATAAACTCGGCTCCATGAATTGCCATTTGCAACCATTCGTTATTTTTTTCAATGTGGTTGTACATGTAGCTAAACGTCCAAACTTCTCTACCCTGAAGCCACATAAATTTATCTTTATCATACACATTTCCATATCTATCTAGGCAAGTAAAAAAACCACCATGTACTTCATCTTTGCTGTGTTTTACCCAAAAAGGCAAAATATTTTCAAGCAATTCGTTATAATATAAATTGGCATAACTTGCCAATGAAGTTGCAGATTTATTTATTGGAATTTCGGTAGCAATCATAAAATCGTGTTAATAAAAACTAATTAATTGCAATGTTATTATAAAAATTTATTAAAAATCAAAAACTTTTTAATTTTTTTTATTTATTGGATTGTTAACTATCCAATGAGAAAAATTAAAATTTATTGCCTGCAAATGATACTTTTGTTTGATTCTTGTTTAAAATTTTAACTAACTCGTGTAACCCTTACTATGACGCAAAAAAACAATTTGGTAGATTTTTTCTCAGAAGATTCTGTAGGAAGTAATGTAGCATTTAAGAATAAATCTTTAAAAAAAGCTATCATTAAACAATTAGATATTATTGGCGACTTAACCATTCCTGAACTTACTAAAGAACTAAACATTAGCACTCCAAAAATTACTAGCCTTATAAACGATTTAATGGAAGAAGGCTTAATTACCGACATGGGTAAAGTTGTAAGCACAGGAGGCAGAAGGGCTAATATTTACGGTTTACTAAACTCTGCTTGCTATTTTATTGGGGTTGATGTAAAAAGATATTATGTAAATATTGGGTTGATGGATTTTAAAAAACACCTCATTACAACAGAAGAAAAAATTAATTACCCATTAGAAAACACGCAACAAAGCTTAAACGCACTTATTGAAATTATTAAAAATTTTATTGCCGAATCGGGTTTGCCTAAAGAAAAAATTTTAGCAATGGGTATTAACCTATCGGGTAGGGTTAATAATAATACAGGTTACAGTTTTAGCTATTTTCATTTTCAAGAAGAGTCTTTAGCAACAACTATAGAAAAAGAAATTGGGGTAAAAGCATTTTTAGAAAACGATAGCAATGCCATGGCTTATGGAGAATTTTTGCATGGCGTTGTACACAACGAAACCAATGTTTTATATATTCATTTAGATCATGGCACAGGCTCAGGAATTATAATTGATGGTAAAGTTTATTATGGTAGAAGTGGTTTTAGTGGCGAGTTTGGCCATATTCCTTTTTTTAACAATGATATTATTTGTGGCTGTGGCAAAAAAGGCTGTTTAGAAACTGAAGTTTCGGGTATAGCTTTATTACGCAAAGCCAAAGAAAAATTGCAACAAGGCAGTGCATCTATTCTTACTACAAAATATAAAGATGTAAATGAATTAACCCTTGAAGATTTGATAGACGCTGCTAAAAACGAAGATGTATTAATGATTGAGTTATTGGCAGAAATGGGAGATTTATTGGGCAAAGCTATTTCGGCTCTTATAAATTTATTTAATCCTGAATTGGTAGTTTTAGGTGGAATTTTAGCTGAAAGTGGTGATTATTTACGATTACCTACCAAAACAGCTATTAATAAATATTCGTTGAGTTTAGTTAATAATGATACGCAACTAAAAAATAGTAAACTTGGTGAAACAGCAGGGGTAATTGGTGCTTGCCTAATTGCAAGAAACAAAATGTTAATGCTTTAGCGTCATGGTTAATGAGCCCCAAGCTAATGAAACTGAAAAAACTAATAAAATAATCCCCGATACTTTGTTTACTAATTGCATATTGTGTAAAGTAAGTTTGGGTCTTATTTTTTTTGCGAGCAGCACTTTTGCAACATCTGTAAGCAGTACAAATACCAAACAAACCACATAAACGGTTACTAAATACCTTAATGGATGCAACATTCCTATTACTTGCCCCTTTATTTGTATAGTTGCTGCTAACCAAAAAATAAAAACCCCAGGATTAAGAATATTAATAAAAAATCCTGCTAAGAAAATCCCTAAAAATTGTTTGGTATTAAAGGTTTTTTCTTGCAGCCCACCGCTTTCGTCTACAGTTACTTTTTTAAAAAAAATGGTATAAATTCCTAAAATAAACAAAAAAATACTACCGCAAATGCCAATTATTTTTTGATGTTTTATAGCACTTTCAATAAATGTTGATACCACATTGCAAATGGTAACTAACAAAACATCACTAAAACTTACGCCTGCCACAAATACTAAACCAGCTTTATGACCATTGTTTAAGCTTTGTTTTATTATTGCAAATATTACAGGTCCAATACTAACAGCTAGTAAAAGTCCAAGCGAAAGTCCAGTTATTAAGGCTTGAGTCATCTTAATGATATAAATTACAAAGTGGCTAATGTACAGAAATTAAGGTCAAAGTATAAACAAAGGGTAAATTCATCCCCCTTTTATTATAAAGTTTTCACAGTATTTATTTACTAAACAAAAATCCCTAAAATTGCCACAAATAAATACAATACAAATGAATGCAATTGCCCAACAAAACATTAACACTTGGCTAAGTGGAAATTATGATGATGCTACTAAAGCAACCATTAATGATTTAATTCAAAATAATCCTGCTGATGCAGAGGATAGTTTTTATAGAAACTTAGAATTTGGAACAGGTGGCCTAAGAGGTGTTATGGGTGTTGGTACCAATAGAATGAACAAATACACTGTTGGCATGGCTACACAAGGCATGGCTAACTATTTAAAAAAATCATTTCCTAACGAAGAAATTAAAGTTTGCGTAGGCCACGATAGCAGAAACAACAGTAGATTTTTTGCCGAAACTACAGCAAACGTTTTTGCAGCAAACGGTATAAAAGTTTATTTATTTCCTGCGTTAAGGCCTACTCCAGAATTAAGTTTTGCTATTAGAAGCTTAGGCTGCAAAAGTGGGGTAGTTTGTACTGCAAGTCATAACCCAAAAGAATATAATGGTTACAAAGCATATTGGGATGATGGTGCTCAGCTTGTTCCACCACACGATAAAAATGTAAT
>JBMLOR010000082.1:0-11509 GCA_049242865.1 Chitinophagaceae bacterium
GCTGCAACACCACTACTAAATGCTAAGCCATAATTTCCATTTTCAATTTTTGCATAAGCTTCTTCAAGGGCAAATCGAGTAGGATTTTGGCTTCGTGCATATTCGTAACCTTTGTGTTGGCCAGGTGCAGCTTGTACGTATGTGCTTGTTTGGTAAATTGGTATCATTACAGAACCTGTTGAAGGGTCTGGAGTCATTCCTGCATGTATAATTGTTGTTTCTAATTTCATTTTTAAAGTATTGAGTATTTTGATGTTAATATTTTAATTTAACCATTAACTACAAACCAATTGGCAATGTAGCTTTAGTATCGTCCCACATAATAATTAGGTTAGCTCCATTTTTTGTTTCGTCGAAGTAAATGGTAAAATTTTCTATGATTTCTGCTACTTTTTCAACTTTAATTTCAGTTCTTAATAAATCGTTTTTTGAATTGTAAGAGTAGTTGCCCCAGCAATAATTGTCTTTGCTAACTATCAATGTCCAACTATTTTCTTTTGGTATACAAAACAAAGTATATCTGCCTTTAGCAACTAATTTGCCACTAATTTTTACGTTCTGAAAAAACTCAATTTCAGTAGCTTCGTTTGCACCTAAACGCCATAATTCATTATACTTAATAATACCATCAAAAATTACCCTTCCATTTTTTTGGGGTCTGCTGTAAATAACTCTAGCCACTGGCATGGGTTTAGTTTTGCCATTTAGTTTTTGTACAGGATAGTTAATGGGCCAAAAACTTTCATCCATTGGACTTTTATCGAGCTCAGTAGGTTTTTGTTGGCTAAAAACTAACGAAAATGGCAAGCTTAGCAGTATAATAATAACAAATCTTAACTTCATCTTTTTTGTATTAATGGTTGTAGGTTTATTTTTTATTTCAATTAAATCTATCATAGTTTATTTATTGGTATGAAATTCTAAAACTTCATCTAATTTTATATTTAATTGTTGCAGTTCTAGTTCAGCTTTAAGGTTTACTGTAAAATCTTGAATACTTCTTGCCCTATCTTTTTCTTCTTGTCTGTTTTGACTCATCATAATTACAGGAGCTTGGATGGCTGCAATGCAAGATAAAACTAAATTTAGTAAGATAAATGGGTAGGGGTCGAATCCTTTGTTCATGAAAATAAAAGCATTGATCATTATCCAAACCAAAATAGTACTTAAAAAAATTATAATAAACGTCCAGCTTCCTCCAAAACTGGCAATTTTATCGCTTAATTTATCGGCAAAGGAAATAGATTTTAAATTATGTACTCTTTGTTTATCATCTTCAATAATTGCTTGTAACAGTTCAATTTTTAAATTATTTAATGCACTTGTGCTAATATGTTTTTGAGTATTATTTAAATTGAATTTTAAAAAAATAAACTCTCTTAAATAGTTGTTTAAATTATCTAATCTAACAGCCTGTTTGGCTGCAATTGTTTTTTGGGTAATAGCACAAATTGGTTGATGCATAATAATTTATTTAGCAATTTATTTTATCAATTCTATTTTGATGACGACCACCTTCGAAAGCAGTTGACATAAAGTTTTCAATCATTTCTAATGCTAATGGTAATGCTACAAACCTTGCAGGAATACAAATTATATTAGCATTATTGTGCATTCTTATAAGCTTAGCTACATCGTTTTGCCAAGCTAAGCCTGCTCTAATATTTTGATGCTTATTGGCAGTAATTGCTACACCATTTGCACTGCCACAAAATAAAATTCCAAATGCAGCTTCATTGTTTTCAACTGCTTGTGCAACAGGATGTGCAAAATCAGGATAATCTACACTTGTAGTATCGTTTGTGCCAAAATTTGTAGTAGCTAAGCCTTTGCTGTGCAGCCATTCAATAGTTTTAGCCTTGTATTCTACACCTGCATGATCTGCTCCAAGGGCAATAGGTAATGAAGTATTAAATAACATATATTAATTTTTACAAAGAAACTAAATGAGGTCGTTTAAACAATTATAAAACCACCCTGACCTTTGCATGGCAGCGTAATTTTTAAAAAGCGTTACCTTTTATTTTTAAAAAACTGTTTCATTAAGTTAGCACACTCTACTTCTAGCACACCTTTTACCAATTGTGTTTTTGGATGAAATGGCCATTGCTCAGGAATAATTAATCCATCTTCATCTGCAAAAAAACGTAAGCTTCCATTTTTGGCATCACTTGCACCATACACAATTCTTTCAAGTTTGCTCCAATACATGGCACCACAGCACATTAAACATGGCTCTAATGTTACATATAAAGTTGCATTGGGTAAATATTTACTGCCTAAGCCTGCAAAAGCCGAAGTAAGTGCAATCATTTCGGCATGTGCTGTACAATCGTTTAGTTTTTCTACTTGATTATATCCTTTGGCAATAATTTTATTGTCAACAACCACTACTGCACCAACAGGTACTTCATCTTCATCAAAAGCTTGCAAAGCCTGTTTTAAGGCTTGTTGCATAAAATATTCATCAGTATTAGTATCAAACATGTTGTAAAATTAAAAATCAAAGTCAACTTCAACTTCATTAGTTGTAGGATAACTTTGACAGGTGAGTATAAAGCCTTGCTCAATTTCAAATTCTTCTAAACCCCAATGAACATCCATGCTTACTTCACCTTTTATTAGTTTTGCTTTGCAGGTGCAACATACCCCACCTTTGCAGGCATAAGGTAAATCTCCACCTTGCTGTAAAGCAGCATCTAAAATATTGGTAGGTTGGCTAGGATTAATATACACTACAGAAGTTCTCCCATCTTTTTTTATAGATACTGCACTTTGCTCTACACTTGAAGTTGGTGTAATTTTTTTAGCGGCAGATTTGCTGCTTGTAAATAATTCAAAATGAATGTGGTTTTTGTCAACCTTTTGGTTAAGTAAATAATCTTTAACACAAAAAATCATTTCCTCAGGCCCGCAAATAAAATATTCATCTACCAATTTCCAATTAATTATTCTACTTAGTTGTAATAGTTTTTCATCATTAATTCTTCCAAAATTTAAAGGAGCATCTGCACTTTGCCTGCTTAAAATATAAACTACTTGAAACCTATTGGGATACTTGTTTTTAAGGGCTTCTAAATCTTCTTTAAAAATTATATTGGCTATGTTTTTGTTACTATAAATTAAGGTAAAAACACTTTTAGGCTCAGTAATTAAAGTAGTTTTAATAATAGAAATTATAGGTGTAATACCACTGCCAGCAGCAAACGCCACATATTTTTTATTGTTTTCTTTTTGAAGTGGAGTAAAGAATTTTCCATTGGGAATCATGGATTCTAAAGTATCGCCAACTTTTAAAACGGTATTTGCCCAAGTAGAAAAAACGCCACCTTCAACTTGCTTTATAGCAACACACAAACTATCTTCAAATGTACTGCTACAGATACTATAACTTC
Source organism: Chitinophagaceae bacterium (assembly GCA_049242865.1). Lineage (GTDB taxonomy): Bacteria > Bacteroidota > Bacteroidia > Chitinophagales > Chitinophagaceae > CAIVPM01. Next base: position 3,396 of record JBMLOR010000082.1, read on the forward strand.
TTCGTTCTTCTTTATTATTAATATTAGCTTTTAGGGTTAAATATTGCCCTTGAGTAAAAGTGAATTTTTGTTTTAAATCCGTTGGCACTTCAAAAGAAATACAAACACAGCTAGGTGTTTCGTTTTTAATTGAAGCTACTTTTAAGCTATAAAAATTTGTATCCATAAAAATTGTACTATTTTCTTAAGCCTTCAATTAAAATGGTTACCATATTTTCTTCAAGCTCTTTGCCATTTATTTTTTCTTTGCTTCTGTGCCAGCTTTCTATGCCACTAACTGCATGTAACAAAATTAAAACAGCTGTTGGAGCGTCAATTTTTTTTATTTCTTTTTTCTTTATACCTTCTTCAATTAAACTAGCAAAACGTTTTCGGTAAGTTCTACGTTGGTTTTGAAAATTACTCAAATATGGATTATCTAAATGTTTCCATTCTCTATCGCACACATAAATTATTTGAAAATTAAGCACCATGCCTGTAATATGAAAACGAAGTAGTTTTTCAATTTTTTCAATAATGGTGGTTTTTTCCGATTCTACTTCATCCATTTTGGCTAAGTATCTGTTAGCCACATCAAAGCAAATAATGTTTAAAAGTTCGTTTTTACTTTTAATATGATTATACAAACTTGCAGCCTCAACACCTACAACATCTGCTAATTCACGCATACTTGTAGCTTTAAATCCTTTTTCTTTAAAAAGATTGGCAGCGTGTTGTATAATTACTTCTTTACGAGTTGTGGTTTCTTTTGATACTTTAATTCGTCCCATTACACAAAAATATGCTAACTAACGTTAGGTTGTATTTATGTTTTTAATTGTTAGTGTTTTGGCAGCGTTTTTTAAACAAGTTTTAATTTTTAAATCGCTAGTTCAATAGCATTAAATTGCCTTTAAGTAAAATGGTTTATTGAACGTAAGTATTAATAGGTAAACGGTTGGCTAAGCTTTTTGCTAAGGTCATTTCATCGGCATATTCTAATTCGCCGCCAAAAGCAATGCCTCTAGCTATTGTGGTAATTTTGCAATTAAAATTTTGCAGTTTCTTTTGTATATAATATATCGTAGTATCACCTTGGATATTTGGATTTAAAGCAAAAATTATTTCTTCTACTGCATCTTCCTCCACTCGTTTTATAAGGCTTTCAATAAATAATTGGTCTGGCCCCACACCATCTAAAGGAGCAATTACACCACCTAAAACATGATATACACCATTGTATTGCTGTGTACTTTCTATCGCAATAATATCTTTGATAGATTCTACTACACAAATAGTTTCTTGTTTTCTCAATTTGTTATTGCAAATGCTACATAATTCATCATCACTTATGTTGTGGCATTTTTTGCAAAACTTAATTTGTGCTTTCATAGTAGCAATGCTATTAGCAAAAAGTTCAACATCTTCTTTGTTTTGTTTTAATAAATGCAAAACCATTCGCAAAGCCGATTTTTTTCCTATTCCAGGAAGTGTGGCAAAAGCTTGTACTGCGTTTTCTAACAAATTACTCGATAATTGCATAACTGCAAATGTATGGGTGAAAGTATTTTTTTTGAAACCTCAGCAGATGATTATCAATTTGGCTGCAGTCACCTGCTTTTCGTTCCAAGTCCTCGCTTCACTATCGTTCGCTGTGGGCTTTCCACTTCAATCAGGGTTAGGTTCAGCTGTAGTAAATCTATTAATCAAAAGTGAAATTAAATTTTTTGAATCATCAAAAGTTAATTAGTTGTGTAAACGCAAAATAGCTGTATGGCTACAATCAATTATTTTTACCAACTTTAATTTAATTATGAAAGTATTTAACTATCAACAATTATACAATTTCGCTTTTAATATTTTTACCAAAATGGGTTGTAGTGAGCAACATGCAACCACAGCCACAACAGTTTTACTTAATGCCGATACACGAGGAATTGATAGCCACGGTATTGCACGACTTGTTGGTTATGTTCGACTTTGGGAAGCAAAACGTGTAAATGCAACACCCAATATTAGTATTATTCACCAAACTCCAAGTACTGCAACTGTAGATGGTGATGCAGGCTTAGGCTTAGTAGTTGCACCACAGGCTATGCAAATTGCTATTGATAAAGCTAAGCAATGTGGCACAGGTTGGGTAAGTGTGCAAAATAGTAACCATTTTGGTATTGCAGGCTATCATGCTATGATGGCTTTAAAAGAAGATATGATTGGCATTGCCATGACCAATGCTAGTGCTTTAGTAGCACCAACTTTTGGTATTGAAAAAATGCTAGGTACTAATCCAATTGCTGTAGCCATTCCTACAAAAAACGAGCAACCATTTGTGGCAGATTTTGCCACTACAACTGCTGCCAATGGAAAGCTAGAGTTGTTGCAACGCAAAAATTTAGATACTCCAAATGGTTGGGTACAAGATGAAAATGGCAACGAAACCAACAATGCACATGCTTTAAAACAAGGTGGTGCTTTATTGCCATTAGGAAGTGATAGAGAACATGGCAGCCATAAAGGATATGCTTTGGGTAGTATAGTTGATATTTTTAGTGCAGTACTCAGTGGAGCATCTTATGGTCCTTGGGCTCCTCCATTTCCTGCTTATGTACCTATGCCACAAAATATGCCAGGCAAAGGTTTGGGACATTTTTTTGGAGCCATGCGTATTGATGCTTTTAGGCCAGCTGACGATTTTAAACAACACATGGATAATTGGATTGCAAGATTTAAAAACACTACACCAATTGATAGTAATAATCCTGTTTTAATACCTGGCCAACCAGAATTTGAAATGGAAAAAGAAAGAATGGCCAATGGCATTCCTTTGTTTGATAGTGTTGTGGATGAGTTAAAAGTGTTGGGAGAAAAGTTTGGGGTTGAGTTTTAACTAAAGTAAATTTCTCCCACCAAATACAACTTTCCTTTACCACTAATTTCAACTCTATCACCTTTATCAACACAAGTTAAAAATCCTTTTCTTGCAGATAATTGAATGGCTGTCATAGTAGTTTTATTCAATTGTTTTGACCAATAAGGAATTAATGTTGTATGAGCAGAACCAGTAACAGGGTCTTCGTTTATACCACATTGTGGAGCAAAAAATCTCGAAACAAAATCTACAGCAGTTCCTTTAGCTGTTATAATTACGCCTCTACAAGATAAATTTGCAATATTGCTAAAGTTTGGTACAATATTTTCAATGCTTTGCTGAGTATCAAAAACCAACATATAGTCGGTTTTTCCTTTGTAAATTTCTGAAGGAAGTATATTAAAGCAAGCTTTTAATTCATCCGTTACATCAACATTTTCAAAAACGTCTGTTGGAAAATTTAAAGTTAATAAATCTTCATTTTTTTCAACTGTGAGTTTACCACTTCTGTGCGAAAAAAACTCAATTAATTTACTAGAATAATTCTGGATATTAAAAATTACATAAGCAGCTGCTAAGGTTGCATGTCCACATAAATCAACTTCTGTTGTGGGTGTAAACCATCTTATTTCAAATTGATTGTTTTTGGGAACATAAAAAACAGTTTCGGCCAAGTTATTTTCTTCAGCAATTTTTTGCATTATATCGTCACTTAACCATGATGTTAAGGGGCATACAGCTGCTGGATTACCACTAAAAACTTCTTTAGCAAAAGCATCAACTTGATATATTTTAAGTGTGGTCATTTGTTGTGTTTATAACTTTCCATTTATGATGTCTTCAACTACTGTTGGGTCAAGCAAAGTGCTTGTATCTCCAATGTTCGACACTTCGCCTTCGGCAATTTTTCTTAAAATTCGTCTCATAATCTTACCACTTCTTGTTTTGGGTAAGCCTTTCACAAATTGAATTTTATCGGGTTTTGCAATTGCTCCAATAATTCGTGTAACGGTTTGTAGTAAATTTTTTCGAGTTTGCTCTTCATCGTCGTGGTGGCTAGTACAAATTACAAAAGCATAAATACCTTGACCTTTAATATCGTGAGGATATCCAACCACGGCACTTTCTACAACGCCTGCATGCATATTGATGGCATTTTCAACTTCTGCAGTTCCAATTCTATGGCCACTTACATTAAGAACATCATCAACACGGCCAGTAATTCTAAAATTACCATCAGCATCTTTTAAAGCCCCATCGCCAGTGAAGTATAAATTATTGTAGGTAGCAAAATAATTTGTTCTACAACGTTCGTGGTCGCCCCAAGTAGTTCTTAAAATTCCTGGCCAAGGAGCTTTAATACAAAGGTTACCTTTAGTAATGCCTTGTTCATCTTTTTCTACAACTTCATTACCATTTTCGTCTACCAAAATAGGTTGTACGCCAGGCATAGGTAATGTAGCCCAACTTGGTTTTGATGGAGTTACACCTGCTAAATTTGTAATTAAACAACCGCCTGTTTCTGTTTGCCACCAAGTATCTACTATTGGGCATTTTTGTTTGCCAATATGTTCATCGTACCAATGCCAAGCTTCTTCGTTAATGGGTTCGCCAACTGTGCCAAGGGTTTTTAAGCTCGATAATTTTTTTCCACCTAAAGGCAATAATCCAAAGCCCATTAAGCTTCTTATAGCTGTTGGTGCAGTGTATAAAATATTTACCTTGTGTTTGTCAACAATGTCCCAAAATCTTCCAGCATCAGGGTAAGTTGGCACACCTTCGAACATTAACGATGTTGCACCAGCACTTAAAGGGCCATAAACAATATAAGAATGCCCTGTAATCCAACCAATATCAGCAGTACAAAAATGAATATCACCTTTTTGGTAATTAAAGGCGTTTATAAAAGTATAATTGGTCCACACCATGTAGCCTGCTGTAGTATGTACAACTCCTTTTGGTTTGCCTGTTGAGCCAGATGTGTACAAAATAAAAAGTGGATCTTCAGCATCCATTTCTTCGGCATCAAATTTTACTACGCCATCTTTTTCAACTTGTTGTTCTGCAAATTCCATTTCATCTTCCCACCAAAGGTCTCTACCTTTAATCATGCTTACAGGTGTACGGGTTCGTGTATAAACAATTACTTTTTTTACTGTTTTATTGCCAACTAAAGCATCATCAATTACATTTTTAAGCGGAATAACTTTTTCGCCCCTATAAGCCCCATCACAAGTAACAATATATTCGGCTTGTGCATCTTCTAATCTATCTGCAATACTTTGAGCACTAAAACCACCGAAAATTACACTATGAATTGCACCAATTCTGGCACAACCTAAAACTGCATAAGCCAACTCTGGCACCATACCCATGTAAATGCAAACTCTATCACCTTTTTTAACGCCATTGTTTTTAAGAACTTGTGCAAATTGGCAAACTCTTTTGTGTAAGCGGTTGTAGGTAACCACACGAACTCTTTCGTCAGGATGATTTGGCTCCCAAATAATAGCAGGTTTTTCTCCAAGTTCTTGCAAATGCCTGTCAATACAGTTTTCTGTAATGTTTAGTTTTCCGCCAGCAAACCATTCAATTTTTGGTTCAGTGAAATTCCAATTTAAAACATTATCCCATTGTTTTCGCCATACAAAATGCTTTGCAATTTCACCCCAAAAATGTTCAGGATTATCAATACTAGCTTTGTAAGCATTATGATATTGCTCAAGAGAGTTTATTTGATATGGGTAGCTCATGTAATCGTATTTGTGGAGGCTAAAATAATCATTCGTACAATACAGTTTTTTCTTTTTTAGGTTTAAAGTTATATTTGGAGAATGAAGTATTGCATGTTGATCTTTTTTTGGATAGGCAATTGTTTAACTAGTTTTGGACAATTACAAGGCATTGGTTTATGGCGTGATCATGTAAATCATCAAAATGCTATACAAATAACTAAAGGCGATAAAATATATGCAGCAACTACAAACAGTTTGCTTGTAATTGACCAACAAACAAATTCAACGGAAACTTATACCAAAGCAACAGGATTAAGTGACATAGGAATTGCATGTATGGCTTATGACGAAACTACAAAACAAGTAATAATTGCCTATAACAATACAAATATTGATGTGTTTAAAAACGGTATTGTTAAAAATATTAGAGATGTATTAAGAAGCACAATTGCTGGCGATAAAACTATTTATCATATTTATTGCAATAATGGATTAGCTTACTTAAGTACAGGGTTGGGTATAGTAGTTGTAAACCTGAGTAAGTATGAAGTTAAGGACACCTACATAATTGGTAATGGTGGAAATAAAATTAAAATAAACGCCACTACTATAAGCAATAATTTAGTGTATGCAGCCACAGTTGAGGGTTTAAAAAGGGCAAGTTTAAATAGTAACCTTGGTGCTTTAAGTAATTGGACAAATTTAAGCGGGAGCGGTGGGTTATCAAATGGCGTTGTTGTTGATGTTGCTGTATTGAATAATGATGTTATAGTCCAAAAAAACGATTCTTTGTTAAGCTTTAATGGTTCAAGTTTTTCGTATCTATATACCGAATTTGATTGGCCAATAATTGGATTAAATACAAGCAATAATAAAATTTTAATTTGTAATAGAAAGCCAACAGGTCAAAGCAAAGTGCTGCAATTAAATGGAAATGGCGTTGTTGAAAAAACTTTATCGGTTGCCAACATTATTTCATATCCAAAAGAAGCTGTTTTAATTGATAATGACTTATGGATTGCTGATTTTTTTGGCGGTGTTTCAAAAAATGCTACACAAAGATTTATTACAAATGGACCACCAAGTACGGCAGACGGACAGGTGATTTTTGCCAATAAAACCATTATTGCAGCAGCAGGTAGTGTTAGTGATAATTACAATTATCAGTTTAACAGAAATGGTATTTATTTTTTTGAAGATGAAGTTTGGAGTAGTGTTTCAAATTTTAATAACCCATTGTTAGATAGTTTGCTCGACTTTTCGAATCTTGCTTTCGATAATACCAATAAAATATTGTATGCTGGTAGTTTTGGTGGAGGACTTATAAGTATTGATGATGCTGATAATTTAAAAATTTACAAGCAAAATTCTAGTTTACAAGCTGCTATTGGCGACCCAGGAAATTATAGAGTTGCAGGTTTGGGTTTTGATAATAACCAACATTTATGGATAGCTAATTATGGAGCAGCAAAACCATTAAGCTGCAAAAAAGCAAGCGGTGGTTTTATAAACTTTTCTGTTCCTTTTACTTTAATTGAAAACAGCTTGTCACAAATTGTGGCAGATAATAACAATAACTTGTTTATTGTTTCGCCAAAAGGTAATGGATTATTGTGTTACAATTATGGTAGTAATATTGATATTACGAATGATGATAAATGGAAGTTATTTAGGCAAGGAAAAGGAAATGGAAACCTGCCAAGTAATCAGGTAAATTGTGTTACAAAAGATAAAAATGGATTAATTTGGGTAGGCACTAAAAATGGAGTTGCTGTTGTTGCTTGTTTTGAAGAAATATTTAATGCTAGTTGCGAAGCTATTTTGCCTATTGTAAAACAAGATGCTTTTGCAGGTTTTCTTTTTGCTAACGAAGATGTGCAATGTATTACAGTTGATGCAGCCAATAGAAAATGGGTAGGCACCAAAAATGGAGTTTGGCTGATAAGCGAAGACGGTGAAAAAATTATTAACCATTTTAATCAAAATAATTCTTCTTTATTGTCAAATAATGTAAGAAGCATTGCTATTAACCCGCTTACAGGAGAGGTTTTTTTTGCAACTTTACAAGGTATTTGCAGTTATAGAGGCACTGCAACAGAAAGTGATGAAGCTATTAATGCAGCACTAGTTTTCCCTAATCCTGTGCCACCAAATTATAAAGGGCTAATTGGAATAAAAAATATCCCAAACAATGCTATTGTAAAAATTACAGAGCTTAATGGTAGATTGGTTTTTCAAACAAAAGCTACAGGAACACAGGCGGTTTGGAATGGATTAAATTATAACAATCAACGAATAACAAGTGGAGTGTATTTAGTATTTGCCAAAACACAGGATGGTGATGAAAGGTTGGTGAGTAAAATAGTTGTGGTGCAATAAATTGAAAATTTAATTCAACTAAATTAATAGTACTAAAGCAAAAGAGATTTATATTTACGAAGTATTAGAATTTTGAGAATCTTAATCTGCTTGTAAATTATGCCACCTCCTAGTAGCGGCTTAACGCCATATAAAGAAAATCTTGATTTCGA
>JBMLOR010000083.1:0-8753 GCA_049242865.1 Chitinophagaceae bacterium
GTACCAAGTTGTATTGGGCATTGCCCAATACAACGGTACATAAACAAATTAATATGGTAAATAGGGTTTTCATTTATGTATGCCTATTACTGTTTTAAATAACAATGTAGTTAAAGGAATGATTTTTTTATACAAAGGTTGTCGTTGTTTTAGTTGTAAATTATTCTCAACATAAAAATAAGTAATAATTTGCTAGTTTATTATTAATAAGTTAACTCCTTTAAATAGCAAATGCTAAACCACTAAATCAATTGGGCAGTATCAAGGCCAATGTTTGGCTATTTGGCTATGAAAATGGGCTTTTTTAATGCTAATTATTACCATTTAATTAGCTTATAGTATGCTCACACAAAGCATAAATTGGGCAATGCTTAAGCATATTTTGGCTAAAGGTAAGCTTAGTTATAGCAAACAACTTGCTTACTATTGGCTATAATTTTACTAATGGAAAGCTTTTGTATTGGGTACAACAGCAATAAGTGGGCTGTAATGGAATAGTGAGTACTACAACAAAAAAAAGAGTCACCTTTTTTTGATGACTCTTAAAGCAATTTAAAATTTTATCCTAAGGCTTTGGTACTGCTACCTTGCGAGGTTTTCCCGGAAAACGTTCTTTCATATCATTAGCTGCTTCAGGGGCTCCATCAATATTGTTTGCAGCACAGGTTTTAATGGCTGCATATACTAACAAAGCAGCTTCCATTGCCTCACTTCCTGCAAGCATAATAGTATCTTCTACACTACGTTGCAAAGTGGCCAAAGGGCGTAAGTATTCGTTTAACTTATTTATTGCCCCTACATCTTCCTTTAAATTGGGTAAGCTTATAAATGCCGGTATTTGGGTGCTGTATTGTGCACCATAAGCATCGGCTTTTTGTATAAAACTTACATCTCTAGCTCCCATTTTTAAACCTCCTTTACGTTCTTCATCTGTTAAAGTGCTAAGGTAAGGTTGTAGCTTACTTACCAAGGTGTTAATAGCTGCTACAATAGCTGCATCGTCGGCAGCTGTAATGTTAATTGAAACTTTGTTTTGCATAATCAACTGTTTTAATTGTGATTTAATGCAATGAAATTATGTGGTTGACCAATCTTTGCAATTTTAACTTATCCTAAATTTTTGTTAAAACCCAACTTTACATCAGTTTTTAATAAAAACAATTGGCACGCTTTGCAATAAACACCTACCTGTTGTACAAATTTATAAAAGCAATAGTTTTAGTGTAAGTATCCTGCATGTTGGCACCACTCCAACCATGGCCTTCTCCATTATAAACAATATATTGTTTTGCAACATTGGCATTGCCTAAAGCAGTATTTAAGCTACTACTATGCGAAATGGGTACAACTGCATCGGCTGTGCCATGAAAAATTATAGTTGGTGGCGAAGCTGCTGTAATACTAAAAATTGGACTAGCACTGCGATACATGGCATTGTTTGTAGTAGGTGTACCACTTAAAAACATGGCAAGTAAACTTGGGTAACTTGGGTTTGAAGGATTGTTGTATAAATCAATTAAATCTGTTGGGCCAAATAAATCTACAATTGCCTTAACTCTGTTATTTGTATTGTACTGATAGCCTTGCAATAAAGCCAAATGAGCCCCTGCACTTGCACCAAATAATGCTATTTTATTGGCATTAAACTTATACTCGCCTGCTTTGCTTACTATAAAATCAAAAGCAGCTCTAGTATCGTTTATTTGTGTTGGCCAAATATTTGTGCTTGGAATTGCAGCTAATCTGTAGTTAATATTAAAAATGGCATAGTTAGGTAAAGCTGTTTTAAAAGAATTTACAACATCGGTAAATTCTGATTTATCGCCTGCAACCCATCCACCACCATGAATTAAAATAATACATTTTGTGCCTGTGTCTGTTCTGTTAGCAGGTAAATACACGTCCATTTTTTGCAAAGGATCGCTACCATAACTAACATTTAAAATAGTTTGCTCTGTAGTAGGAATTGCAGTATTGCTGCTTGTTTCCTCTTTTTTACAACTAAACAATACAACTACAACAATGAAATAAGTAACAACTTGTGATATTTTTTGCATAAACAAACGTTTCAACAAAGTTTTGGATTTAGTTAGATAAAAAGAAAAATATTTTTTTGCCGAATAGAAGTACAAAAGTTGAACCTAACCCTGATTGTAACGTAAAGCCCACAGCGAACGATAGTGGAGCGAGGACTTGAAGTGAAAAGCAGGGAAACAAAGCTTAATTGAAACTTAATTGTTGATGTTTCAAAAAAAATCTTGCCTAAAACCCTTACTTTAGATTCCTAATTTTATGAAATGAAATATTTTATATTCTTTGCTTTTTTAGTGTCTAAAGTGTGTATTGCACAGCAGAATAATCAACCTTTAGTTAGCCCAAAAGGAAAAATAAATCCTTACAATTATGCCATTGTAAAACAAAAAAACTTTGTAAATGCAGCAGTTAGCAGTGCACATCCATTAGCAAGTATGGTAGGTGCCGAAATTATGAAGCAAGGAGGAAATGCATTTGATGCTGCCATAGCAGTGCAATATGCACTTGCAGTTGTTTATCCTGGAGCAGGAAATATTGGTGGTGGAGGTTTTATGGTAGCTCGAAAAAAAAATGGTGAAACTTTAGCATTAGATTACAGAGAAACTGCACCTAGTAAAGCTTCTAGAGATATGTATTTGGATAAAAATGGAAATGCAATAGATAAATTATCAAAGCAAGGACGATTAGCAGCAGGTGTGCCAGGAACTGTAGCAGGTTTATTTGAAACCTACAAGCATGCTAAATTGCCAATGGCAACACTTATACAACCTGCTATTGATTTAGCAGAATTTGGATTTGTAATTACAGCAGGTGAGGCATCTAGTTTAAATGCACATAAGCAAGATTTTATAAATAATAATACTCAAACCCCAGCTTTTGTAAAACCTACAGAATGGAAAGCAGGCGATACATTGGTGCAAAAAGATTTAGCCAATACTTTAAAAAGAATTAGAGATAATGGGCAAGCTGGCTTTTATAATGGAGCAACTGCTGAGTTAATTGAAGGCGAAATGGGCAATGGTGGATTAATAAGCTTGGCCGATTTAAAAAACTATAAAGCTGTGTGGCGTAAAAATTTGAGTTTTAATTATAAAGGTCATACTATAATTGGTATGAGTCCACCAAGTAGTGGCGGTGTAATTATTAACCAATTAATGAAAATGATTGAAAAAAGAAATATTGGTAAAAAAGGATTTCATAGTGTAGCTGCTGTACAGTTAATGGTTGAAGCAGAAAGAAGAGCTTATGCCGATAGAGCCGAGCATTTGGGAGATCCTGATTTTTATAAAGTACCTCTAAAAACCATTACAAGTGATGCTTATATTGCCAAACGAATGCTCGATTATGATAGCTTAAAACCAACACCAAGTTCACAAATAAAAGCAGGCGAAGCTAAAGAAAGTGAACAAACTACACACCTTAGTATTATTGATAAAGAGGGTAATATGGTAAGTGTAACCACAACTTTAAATGGAGGTTATGGCAGCTTTACTGTTGTTGGTGGTGCAGGTTTTTTGTTGAATAACGAAATGGATGATTTTAGCGTAAAACCTGGTGTTGCCAATATGTATGGTGCTGTAGGTGGCGAAGCCAATGCTATTGAACCAAATAAAAGAATGTTGAGTAGCATGACACCAACCTTGGTAATTAAAAACAACAAACCCAATATTGTTTTAGGCACTCCAGGAGGAACAACTATACCAACTAGCGTTTTTCAAACACTTGTAAATATTCTTGAATTTAATATGAGTGCAGCCGATGCAGTAAACAAACCAAAATTTCACCATCAATGGTTGCCAGATGTAATTATGGTGGAAGAAAAAATGGATGATGCTGTAAAAAAAGCTTTGATAAGAATGGGGTATGAAATTAAAGAACGAAAAGCAATAGGCCGTACTGAAGTAATTAAAATTTTATCTAATGGCATCAAAGATGCAGCTGCAGATATTAGAGGAGACGATAGTGTAGCAGGGTACTAATTTTTATGAAAAATTTGGAATAGTATGTTAGTATTTTCGATAGCGGCGTAAGCCATTATCCATAATGTTATACACTTTATCTCTTAAGGCTGCAATATCATTTAATGTATAGTTGGATACATCAACTTCTTCTAAAAAAACTACTCTATTATACCCTGGTGTTAAACTAAACACACTAGAAAAATGTAGTCTTTCTAATGTATCAATCATTAAAATTGGCTTTATAGGGGTTTGGGTTTCAATTGCTAATTTAAAAGCACCATCAAAAAAACTTTTAAGTGGTTGGTTGGTTTCGTTGAATGTACCTTCTGGAAATAAAAAAATGGAAATGCCTTTGTTTAAGGCAGCTTTTAAAGCTCGTACACTTTTACTACGTTTTTCAGGGCTGCTTCTATCTACTAAAATTACTGTAGCTTTATAAACCCAACCAAAAATGGGAACTTTAACCATTTCGTACTTGCCTAAAACTCTTATAGCTTGGTTTACACAAAGTACAATAGGAGGAATATCTAAATAGGAAACATGGTTGGCAACAAAAATATATTGCTTGTTTTTGTTATGGGGTTGTTCGTAAATATTTTTATGAACAATGCCAACGGTGCAATACCAAACAAAAGCCCATGCTTTGCACACTTTATAAATAAAATTTCCACCCTTAATGTCAAAAGCTGAAGCCACTAAAATAAAAGGTAGTGCCAAAAACATTATAGCAATAAATGTGATTAGGCCATATATGCTGAACAAGAATTTAATAATCTTCATTAAGCCAAAAATAGGTGGTAATGCTTTATTGCAATGTAAATTATCGTATTAATACAATTGTGCCTTTTTTGGTAATTACGTTGCCTAAAAAATCAACTCCTTGTACTTGAAAAACATAAGTACCACTAGGTTGTTTAATTCCATTTAAGGTGCCATCCCAACCTTTTCCTATTTCTTGAGTAGTATACAGTAGTTGCCCCCAACGATTATAAATATTGAAGTAATCAATTTTTGTGATTCCAATAGCAATTGGCTTTAAAATTTCGTTTAGTCCATCTTTATTTGGGGTAAATGCAGTTGGCACAAAAATATCTGGAGCTGTTTTAAAAACTTTCACTTTTATGTCGTCTGTAGCTACACAATTTGGCAGCACAGTAGCAGTTACTTGGTATGTAATACTATCTACACTACTAGGTAGGGTTGCAATTGGGTTAAAAATATTTCCATTATTTAAGTGTGAGGAAGGAGTCCAATTAAATCTTTTACCAGTTGTATCTAAAACACTAGCATTTAATTGTAGTGGTTGATTAGCAACTACAAATGTATCTCTACCTGCAAAAACATTAAATAATGGCACTACATTTACTGTAACTGTATCTTTTACTGGTTTTAAACATCCCGTTAAATTATTTACAGTAATGATATAGTTTGTAGTAGCACTTGGACCTGCAGTAGGATTTAGCGTATTTGCATTGATTAAGCTATTTGTTGGTTGCCAAAAAAATCTATCGCCAACAATATTGGCATTTATGGGTGTTCTTTTGCCAAAGCAAATTGTTGTGTCTGCAAAAGCCCTTGCTTGTGGATAGGGTGATGAAAAAATTTGCACACTATCTTTATCTTGACACTTGCCCAAATTTGCTGTTACATAATATTTAATATTGTTTAATGGAGCAACTTTAGGATTTTTAAATAACGTATTATTAATAGCAGTATTGGGTGTCCATATATAGCTCAATGCATCACTAATTGGTTTTAAAGTAATTGTATCAGTTGCACAAATAGAAGTATCTATTCCGGCATCAACAGTAATAAAATCTAACACATTTACTTTTATAGAATCACTATTAATGCATCCATTTTCAGTTACTGTAATTTTATAAACAGTAGTATCTTTTGGGAAAACATAAGGATTGTTTATGCTAGTACTTTGAATGTTATAGTTGGGCGACCATACAATTACTCCTGGCCCTGTATTACTTAAAAGAGGTAACGTATCAATGCTACAAATTAATGTATCTCTAAATGGTAAGTTAATTATTGGCTTATCTAAAACATTAACTTGTTTCGCTAAAGTATCAAAGCATCCGAAACTATTACCTACTATTAGCTGTACATTTTTATTTCCAGGTAAAGGATAAGTATATGTTGTATTTCTTTGAGTAGAAGTATCGTTAGTTACAGTGTTTTCACCAAAGTTCCAAGCATAGCTAGTTATGGGTCCATAAGTGTTGGTACTTGCATTACTATTAAAAGTGTAAGGGTTTAAATAACAGTTGCCACTTGCTGTAAATTGTGCTTTTAGGCCAGGATATACCCGTATAACACTAGTATCTTCTGAGCTACAACCAGCGTTATTGGCTACAATTAATCGAATTACATAAGTTCCTGTGTCAGTATAAGTATATGTAGGAGTTGGTAAACGAGAAGTATCTAAACTGCCTCTGCTAGGTTGGCCAAAACTCCAAGTGTAACTTGTAATACCGGGCGAGGTAGATAAATTTTCAAAGTTTGCAGTAAATGAATTACAATTTAAATAGCCGGGTTGTTGTAAAACTGCACTAGGTAGGTTACAGTTTCCTACCCTAACAATAAAGTCTTTTCTATGAATATTTATTGCTTTACCATTTCTCCATTCTGTTACACATACACACAATACATATGGGCCAACTGTAGCAGGAGCTAAGCCTGAGATAATACCAGTTTTTTTATTAATGCTCACCGTATTGCCCATAGGATTGCCACCACTAAATGGAGCAATATACGAAAGCGATGGTAACGATAAACTTGTTGCAGGTGCAGGATTTGGATCACTTGCATTGCCTCCAGTGAAAGCATCACAAAATTCATAACTTAAAGAGTCACCATCAGGGTCTATGGCTCCAAAATCTAAATTAAATCTACTACTAAAGCAAACCAAAGCTGTGTCTTTATCTACAAATTTTGGACTACTGTTTACGCCTGTTGCACCAATTAAGTTAGTGCCAGGGATTTGTGTAATATAGTTAGCCCCCATTGGATTTGTAGTATTTTGTAAGTCCATTCTGCTATATCTAGTCCAACTTAAAATATAGCCTTCAGGTGTGTTTGGCAAATCAATTGTGCTTTGATATATACCAACTTGGTAACAAACCGAAATAAATACAGTTAAGCAATTATTGGCTCCGGGAGAATTTCTTATAGATGGGGGAGTGCCAGTAAATGTTTGTGCCAATGTTAAAGTGTTTGTTCTATTGAGCGTTACAGCATTATAAATTCCAATATTCACCACTTCATTATTTAGCGGAGCCCCTACACTTGTGCACTCTCTAAGTAATCGCATGGTAATTTCATATCTACTAGTGTTTGCTGCAGTGCCAACACCAACGTATTTATAAAATAGTTCACCACCTGCAATGTGTGTAGCTTTAGTGTTGCTTAACGTAAAAATAAGAATAAAAAGAAAAAATAATTTCCTCATAAAATTAAGATTCAAAACTAATCAATAGCGTTGCAAGTTGGTGAAAGTAAATAAAACAAGGCAACTTAAATTTAGTTTAACAAATAGTTTTTAAAATTAAGTTGTTTTAAAAAAGTTAAAGCTGCGTCATTAATATTATAATCAATTAAATTCGCAAAAAAATTATACATGGCAACTGAAGGTAGAACCTCGATTAAAAATAGCAGACCAAATTATATTTACAGTATAATTGGAGTAGCACTTGTATTATTGATTACAGGTTTAATGGGTTGGCTTATTTTAAATACTAGAAGTATTGAAAAAGCCATGAAAGAAGATGTTAGAATAAGCATTTATTTACGAACTTTAAATAAAGATACTGTAGAGCAAATTAGGCAATTTGTTGCCAGCCAAAACTTTGCATTAAATGTAGAATACGTAGATAAAGAAAAAGCAAAACAAATATGGAATAAAGAAAATAACGAAGAGTGGGCAACTATTTTAGAAACTAATCCATTGCCAGAAAGTATTGATTTTAATGTAAAAGAAACTCATGTAAACCCAGATAGCTTAAATAGTTTAAAAGATAAAATTCAAATTGCTTTTTCAAATCAAATTACAGAAGTAAATTATCCTCCAGTACTAATTGCTAATATGGACAAAATTGTACGGAAAACTGAAATTGCTTTGCTCATATTCTCCATAGTATTAGCAGTGTTGGTAATTTTTATCATTG
Source organism: Chitinophagaceae bacterium (assembly GCA_049242865.1). Taxonomy (GTDB): domain Bacteria; phylum Bacteroidota; class Bacteroidia; order Chitinophagales; family Chitinophagaceae; genus CAIVPM01. Next base: position 8,171 of record JBMLOR010000083.1, read on the forward strand.
ATAATACTATAAAACTAGCCATGTTTAGTAATCGATTCTTAATAAAAACAATGCAAATGGTTGGGGCTACTAGAGGATTTATTTTAAAACCTATGAGTTTGCAAGCCATACTTTATGGTTTTATTAGTGCATTAATTGCTATTGCCATTTTATTTGGAATGATGAAAATTGCTGAAAGTGCCATTCCTGACTTTAAAAAAATACACAACATGCAATTAAACTTGTTGCTATTTGGAGGAATAATAATCTTAGGTGTTTTAATTACTTTTTTAAGTACTTACCGAAGCGTTAGAAAGTACTTAAAAATGAAGCTCGACGATTTATACTAGTTTCATTAATCAAAAAAAATCATCATTAATCAACAAAACCTTTATTTTGCTAATCAAAAATTTAAAATCATGAGTACAAATAAATCAACAACACCATTGTTTACTAAGACAAACTACATTTTTATGGCTATTGGTGCAGTGCTTGTTTTAGCTGGTTTTTTGCTAATGAGTGGAGGAAAAAATGCCGACCCAAACACATTTGATACAAATGTAGTGTACAGTAAAATGAGAATAACAGTAGCTCCAATTTTAAT
>JBMLOR010000084.1:0-4041 GCA_049242865.1 Chitinophagaceae bacterium
CTGCACCTTAGCACCTAAATTATGAGTAAACGATATAGTCAAAACAAAGCTTTGTGGGCTGTTACAAAAGCAAGCTTTTTAGCAATTCTCAAAAACCCTGGAGCATTGTTTTTTAGCTTGGCATTTCCATTAATTTTTGTTTGGATTTTTGGTAGTTTTGGTAGTGATGGAATTAGTGCTTTTAATATTGCCATAAACTCAAAGTCCGATACAAGTTCTCCTTTATATGCTATTATAAAAAACTACCCAATGCTTAAACTAAAGCATTATAAATCTGCAGATGAGCAAAAGCAAGATTTAGAAAAAGGACGTTTAGCCGCTGTATTTACCCTTACAACTACCACAGATAGCATCAGTAACTTACCAAAATTTAATCTACATATTACGAGTACAAGTGCAAGTGCACCAGATTTGGCACAAGTAATTCCAATGATTGAAAATATTTCAACTAGTTTAAACAAACGTCTAAATCCTACACAACCAAATTTTGTAAACATAACTAAAGAAGTATATAGTGTAAGAGAGTATAAACAAATCGACTTTGTACTGCCTGGTCAAATCGGTTTTTCAATATTATTTTCCACTTTGTTTGGTATTGCTTTTACATTTTACAACTTGCGTGAACAACTTATTTTAAAACGTTTCTATGCTTCCCCAATCAATAGATTAAATATTTTAATTGGAATAGGTTTTAGTCGTTTAAGTTTTCAATTATTAAACGTTATTGTACTTGTAGTGGTGGGTAAACTTATGCTTGGTTTTACTTTAGCACATGGTTTTTTAACGTTCATTCAAATCGTTGCACTTAGCATATTAATGTTATTTACTTTAATGGGTGTTGGACTTATTTTTTCTAGTATAGTGAAAGCCGATTCAACCATTCCGCTTCTAATAAATTTATTTGCACTACCACAAATGTTATTAGGAGGAACTTTCTTCAGTATTTCTGTTTTTCCAAGTTGGATGCAAGTTGTATGTAAATTTATGCCACTTACACACTTTAATATGGCCATGCGTAAATTATCGTTTGAGGGATTAAGCCTTTTTGAATGTTGGGATAATGTTGGTGTGATTACTATTTGGATGATTGCTATTTATGCGATAGTTTACAAAGTGTTTAGGTGGGAATAATTTTTAAAGATTTATAAATGATTCAATATTTTTTAAATGTAGATGGCCAAACTATAGAAACACACAAACCTTCTCAAGGGGCATGGGTAAATGTTGTGCCTCCTTTAAAAGAAGAAGAATTTGTTGAGCTTAGCGAAGAACTAGATATTCCTATTGAATTTTTAAGAGATAGTTTAGATATTGATGAAAGGCCAAGATTTGAGGTAGAAGATAAAGTAAAGTTTATAGTAATAAAAACACCAACCGAAAACAATAGCTTTAACGATAGTGATGCTTTTTACATTACAATTCCCATTTGTATTATACTTACTCATAATCACATTGTAACTGTAAATAGTTTTGATAATGGAGCTATAAAAAAATTCTTAAATACTTTCGAAAAAAGACACCCAGATAAACGAAATATGATGGTGCTAAAAGTGTTTGAAAAAATTGTTCAAACCTTTTTGGAGTACCTTAAAGAAATAAATCTTAAACGTAACCAATTCGAGCAAAGCCTTTATGTAAGCAATAGCAACGAAGATTTGCTAAAGCTTATGCAAATACAAAAAAGCCTAGTGTATTTTGTAACTGCTTTACGTAGCAATGAGTTGTTGATGATGAAGCTTGAACGTACAAACTTTTTACAACTAAATGAAGATGAAAAAGAATTTTTACAAGATTTAATTGTGGATAGCTCTCAAGCTCTTGAAATGGCAAATATTTATACAACCATTTTAAGCAGCACTATGGATGCTTTTGCAAGCATTATTAGCAATAACCTAAATAATGTGATGAAGCGATTAACAAGCATTACAATTATTTTATCCTTGCCAATTTTAGTTACCAGTATTTATGGTATGAATGTAACCATACCTGGCCAAAGTGGTGCTTATGCATTTTATATACCTGTTGTTATTTCACTTATTGTTAGCATTGTAATTGCAGGATATTTTTATAAGAAAAAATGGTTTTAGTAGTAATTTTATGGGATATAAATTTTTGCAATGCATAGTTAGATTTTGCCTAAAACTATTTTGTAGTAACATCACCATTTACAACAAACACTTATTATCCGCCAAAGGCCCACTTTTAATTGTTGCGAACCATCCTAATAGTTTTTTTGATGCCATTGTTATATCAGCATTTTTTAAACAAAAAGTGTATAGCCTTGCAAGAGGTGATGCATTTACTAAATATTGGCATCGATTAATACTTAAACCCTTTAACATGATTCCTATTTATAGAATCAGTGAAGGAAAAAATAATCTAGAAAAAAACTACCAAACTTTTGCACGCTGCAAAGAAATTCTTGCTGAAAAAGGTATTGTTTTAATTTTTATCGAAGGGATTTGCAAAAACACACATCAACTTTTACCATTTAAAAAAGGAGCAACGCGTATTGTAGAAGATTGCTTGCAACAAAAAATTCCTTTACAAATTATGCCAATTGCGTTGGGTTATAGCAGCTTCAATAAATTACCATTAAGTGTTGATGTACATTTACAAGAAAGTTTCAATGCATTGCATGTACAAAACAATAACGAGCCTTTTCATAAAAGTTTAAATCAATTTTGCTTCGATAGCTTAAAACAAAATATAAAAATTCCACAGCATCAACATTTTGGTTTATTAAAAACAGTTGTTTATTTAATCTTTTATCCAATATTTAAACTGCTAATTTATGTAACCACCAAAAAAACAGAAAACACTGTTTTTTTTCATAGTGTACTGTTTGCTTTATGCTTTTTACTTTTTGTAATAATTTTTTTAGCTGCCAGTATTTATCTAGTATATGCCTTGGCTGTTTAAATTAAATATTCAAATTATAAAATTTATTGTAATACATTTTGCATAAACCTAACTTTACATCATGCAAAAAAATGCTCGTAGAAATTTTTTAAAACAAACTAGTAAAGCTGCAGCAATAGTGGCTTTAAATCAATTAATTCCATTACAAAAAATATTTGCTCAACCCAATACCATTAAGTTTACCCAACAGCCCTTGCCTTTTGCAGTTGATGCAATTACAAATTTTGTAGATGCTACTACTATGCAAATACATTATAGTAAACATGCTGCTGCATATTGTAAAAATTTAAATGAAGCCTATGCTCAGGAATTGGGTTTAAAAAATAGAAGCTTAGAAAAAATTTTAGATAAAATATCTAAATACTCCATTAAAATGAGAAACAATGGTGGCGGCCATTTTAACCACGAATTTTTTTGGCAGTGCATAAAACCATCAACCACTAAAGCTCCACAACAAAAAACTTTAGCACTAATAATGGATAGTTTTGGTAGTGTAGAAAATTTTAAACAGCAATTTAGCGATGCTGCAAAACAACGTTTTGGAAGTGGCTGGGCATGGCTTGTTTTAAATAAAAAAGGAAAACTAATTGTTGGTAATACACCAAACCAAGATAACCCTTTAATGAACGTAAGTACACTAAGAGGAAAACCTGTTTTAGCTTTAGACGTTTGGGAACATGCTTATTATCTTAAATATCAAAATAAACGTGCCGATTATATTACTAACTTTTGGCAACAAGTAAATTGGGATTTTGTAGAACAACAATTGATCTAAATACTAAACCACCGGTTTTAAAAACACTCTTCAATTACAGCTGTATAAAAATCTTTTAAATTACCACCCATGGCAACAACTTGTTGTGGAATTACACTTGCAGCACTTTGCCCTGGTACAGTATTAATTTCTAGCATATAAGCTTTTTCTTGGTCTTCGTTATAAATAAAATCTATACGAACTACACCTCTACAATTAAACACTTCATAAACTTTTTGGGCAGCAGTTGTTAAATTTTGCTGCATAATGCTTGGTATTTGTGCTGGTGTTACTTCTTCACTTTTACCTAAATATTTTGCCTCAAAATCAAAAAATTCTTTTTGTGTTTTTATTTCAGTAATGGG
>JBMLOR010000084.1:4141-5588 GCA_049242865.1 Chitinophagaceae bacterium
TTAAATAAATGAACACTTTTTGCAACATTTATTCCTGCAAAAGCAGCTACTGCAACAGTATATCTTTTATTAAATGTAAGTGCCGATGTTGCAGCATCGCAGCTAGTATATGGCAAACCTAACATATCAAAGTATCCTTGCAGTTTACCATCTTCTCCAGGAGTGCCATGTATACAAAGGGCAATAGCATCAAAGGTAACTTTAACGCCATCTTTATTTATGCTAAAGTCTTCTTTATTTACTAGTGTTTTAGTATCTCCATCTACAAAAAACCATCCATTAATTGAAATATCTATGTAGTAAACATCAAATTTTTCTCTATCAATATTATTGTTTACAGTGATAGCACTTTTATAACTTATTTGAGCTTCTCCACTATATCCTCCAGTAACCAAAGCTATTTTTTTCTTTGTCATGTTAATTATTTTATTGCCGCTAATAATTTTATTTATTATTAATCAATGACTTATTCACCAATGAGTTTACTAACTCTAATTTCCATAAACGCTCAAAAATTTAATACGCATTATTTTTAGTTGTTCAAGTGTGTAATCGTTATCGCTTAATTCTTTTTGTGCTACTTCCAAACTGCTGGTTTCGCAGCTTTTAAAATATTCTATGATATCCTCTTGGTCGTATTCATCGAGCCACTCTTCAATTACGTAATCTAAATTAAGTTTTGTACCACTTGCAGCAATAGTTTCCATTTCTTCTAAAATTTCTGAAACAGTGTAACCTTTGTTACTTGCAATAGTTTCTAATGGTATTTTTTTATCAATATTTTGAATAATGTAAATTTTATTGCTGCTTTTGTTGGCAACACTTTTCATTACAAAATCATCTGGTTTTTCTATTTCGTTTTCCTCTACATAATTTGCAATGAGTTCAACAAAAGGTTTACCATATTTTATTGCTTTTCCTTTGCTTACACCTTGGCATTTTTCTAAGTCTTCTAATGTTGTAGGATATATGGTACTCATATCCTGTAAAGAATTTTCAAGAAAAATCACAAATGGAGGCAAGCCTTTTCGTTTGGCTTCTTTTTGTCTTAAATCTTTAAGCATTTCAAACAACACTTCGTCAGCACCTTGCCCTGACTGATTGCTATTGTCTTTTTCGTCGTCATCGTCATCATCGTCATCTTGGAAAATAGCATTTAAAACAATTTTAAATGACTGAGGTTTTTCTCTCCAAGCCCTACCTTTATCTGTAAACTTAACCAAGCCATATTCTTCAATATCTTTTTTAACCAAATCTTCGAGCAACATTTGCCTTATTAAACTATTCCAAAAATGTGGTTCTGGTTGTTCTTTTCCTATGCCAAACACTTTACTTTTTTCGTGTCTAAACATGGTAATTTGTGGCGTAAGTTTTCCTATAATTACGTTTACCAAATATTCTGTTGGGAAACGCTCGTCTAAAGCTTCAACTACATCTAAAACTTTTG
>JBMLOR010000085.1:0-4140 GCA_049242865.1 Chitinophagaceae bacterium
TTTCGGTTCTTTCCATTTGCTGTATTGCAGCAAAATCGTTTGCACAGCCTGCAACAAATCCTGCACCATTAACTTCGCTTACTGCATCTCAAGTTGTTTCTGTTTACACAGATAATTTTTATGCTGATTTATCTGGCGTAAACTTCAATCCAAACTGGGGTCAAAGTGGATTTGGAGGTGCAACTACCTTTACGCTTAGTGGTAATAATATGCGTTATTATCCTAACATGAACTACCAAGGAATTGATATTAAAAATGGTACAAACCCTCCTCAAAATGTAAGTTCATTAGATACTTTACATTTAGATGTATGGTCATCAAACTGTACTTCTCTTGATATATATTTAGTAACTGAAGCAAATGGTGAAAGATTAATTAATAGAACACTAACTTTAAATACTTGGAATAGATTAAAAATACCTTTATCTGCTTATGCTGCACTAGGTATTCCATTAACCGGTATTAAAGAGTTTAAATTTGTTACAATTACACCAGGAAGTGGAGCAAACATTTATGTAGATAATATCTTTTTTTACACTACTAATGTTTTACCTACCCTTTCTAATTTTTCTATTCCAGCAAAAATGCTTGGAGATGCTCCATTTACGATAACTCCACCAACAACAAATAGTACAGGAGCATTTAGTTATATTAGCAGTAATACTAATGTAGCAACTGTTACTGGAAACCAAATTACAATTTTAAGAGCAGGATCAAGTGTAATTACTGCAAATCAGGCAGCGGCAGCTCCTTATGCTGCAGGCAGTATTACAGCAAACTTAACTGTTAGCGTTGCTCCTTTAAGTACGAATGCACCAACTCCTACTAAACCAGCAGCTAATGTAAGATCTATATTTAGCAATACTTATCCAAACTTAGCAGGTACGACTTTTAGAACTAGTTGGTCTGGTGCAGGACCTTTAGTAGATACTGCTATTTCTGGAAATGACATTAAAAAATATACTGCTGTAGACTTTGTAGGAATTGAACTAGCAGCTCCAACAGATTTAACTTTAGCTGATAGTGTACATATTAGTATGTGGACTCCAACTTCTTCTTCTTTTGGTTTAAAATTAGTTAATCAAGGTGGTGGAGCTAATAACGAGAATATTGTGTGGTTTGATGGTAATCCTGGAACACATAATAGACCTGCACCACTTCAAGGGCAATGGAATGTATATAGCCTTCCTTTATCTCTTTATAACACTTTAAATGGTGCTTTAAGATTAACAAATAGAAATGCAATTTTCCAAATATTACTAGTTGGACTTGCACCATTTGGAGATAATACTTACTACATTGATAATATTTATTTCTCAAGTTCAACAAATGTTTTACCAGTTGACTTCAAAAGTTTTGATATCACTAAATCTGCAACATCAGCTCAATTATCTTGGATAGTTTCTAGTGAATTAAATTTAAAATCATATGAAGTTGAAAAAAGTTCAGATGGCAAAAATTTCAAATCAATAGCATCAATCAATGCTACAGGAACTGAAAAATATACTTATACTGATAAAGATTTAGCAAACGGAATTAACTATTACAGAATTAAGGCTACAGATAAAGATGGTAGCTTTAAATATTCATTAACTAAAAATATTGCTCATAATAGCAATGGTAAATTAGAATACAGCGTTTATCCTAATCCAGCAAAAAATGAACTGGTAATCAAAAATTTAACTGGTAATAATACCATAACAATTGTTGATGCAACAGGTAGAGTTGTTTTGAGAAGAAACAATGTAAACAATGGTTTAACTACATTAAATACAACAACTTTACAAAACGGTTTATATAGTGTTGTTATAAACAATGGAGTTGAAAACAAAACACTAAAAATTGTAATTGAGAAATAATAAAATTCTCATAATTAAAAAAAAGGCTGCCAAAAAATTTGGCAGCCTTTTTTTATGATGGTTATCCCAAAAAATATTTGTCTTTCTTGCATTTAAGAAAAAACGACTTTATAGAATTTCATAAATGACTTATAGATATTTATAAACTATGATGTACTTCAGTTAAATTGCAAATTTCAACTGTAATTAAGTAAAACAAAATTGCCTTTAACACTGGGTTAAAGGCAATTTTTCTGAATTAATATAACTATAGCTTATTCTATCTTTTAAACTCTATTTTATTGCTTAAACTTTTTGAGCCTACAATAAAATTTTTAAACATGACAACTAAACATTTCACTCATTACCAATTTTGGAGTTCTATCAATATTAAATAAGCCCCAATGTTTTTCTGGTTCTAATGGTTCTGGTGAACCTTTCCAATCTTCATCAAAAGCTTCAAAAACAAAGCATAGAATATTTTCGTTAGTAGTCCATTCTACTAAATCTTCATAATATGTTTTCTGGTTTTCTTCATTCACCATTTCTGGATTTATTCCTTTACCATTGCTATTTGTACTCCATCCTGCTTCAGTTATTACAACTGGTTTATTTGGATATTTATGAGCAACAGCATAGTAATTTTCTTTGGTATAATCTAACGATTCGTGAATGTGCTTATATTCCCAAACAGGGTAAGTATGAATAGAAATAAAATCTACTACATCTACCAATGCTTCCATTTTATATAACCAAGGCACGTAATTTTCGCAAAAAGTTACTGGTTGTTTTGCACCTTGCTTTACCATTTTTACATAATCAATAACATGATTTACAGGCACGTAATGATCTGTCCAATCTACACAAGCTTCATTACCTACAGATAAAGAAAATACAATTGTAGGGTATTGATTCGCCAATTTTATAAGCTTCTCAATTTTCGCTTTATTCTTTTTTTGGTTTTGTATGAGTACTTCTTCATCATAAACACCACCACCCCAAGGACAACCAAAATTGTTCATTTCAGCTTCAATGTAAGCACCCAACATTACTTGCAAATTCAGTTGCTCTTGTTCAATAACTTGCAATACAGTAATGCCATGAAGGTCAATATCGTACAACCTAATGTATTTCCAATTTTGCTGAAGCAGCAATAAATCTTCTTTAATTTCTTGGTAAGAAGGATAAATGCCGCCGGGTTGTTGCCCCTTTCTAAAACCACTATAACAAATGGCATTTCCTGCTTGTATATTTAATGCTTTAAAGCAATTCATTTTTTAAAACTTTAGTTTTTCGTTTTTATCCCAAATTCCCCAATAAGCTCCAACAATACCCTCGGCTCCTACTTTCCAACTTTCGTCAAAGCTGGCAAAATAAAATACTGGTATATTTTCTTCTTTACTCCACAACTGTGTGTTTATAAAATAATCTCTTGCACTGTTGTGCGATGGTGTAGCACCTTTTAAACTTTCGCCCATACTTGGCCAACCTGTTTCAGTAATGATTACTTGCTTGCCACCACCTGCATCTTTAGCTTGACCATACATTTGTTGCATGTGATTCAAAGAGTATTCAAAAGGGCAACCTTCCCAAAAAGGATAGCAGTTGCACAATATCACATCACACAATTCTGTAATCGCAGGTCTGTGGCTAAACTCATAATAAGCGTCAACATATCCAACAGGAATGTGAGGAATTTCGGCTTTTACTCTTTTAATAAATTCAATTAACTCCTCTTCAGTTAAATCTTTTCTATACATTACTTCATTACCTACAGCAGCAATATCTACCACACCTTCTTTTGCAAGTTGTAGCAAGCCTTCAATTTCTTTTTGATTAATTTCATCATCATCACCTAACCATGCTCCTACTAAGGTTTTTATGCCCATTTGTTTAGCAATTCTAGGAATCCATTCGTTGCCTTCGGTACAACTAAAACTTCTTATCCAACTGGTATGTGGTTTTAAAATTTCCATTCGTCGGCGAACTTGTTCTTCACTAATAATATCGCCAGGTTTTTGTCCATCTTCATATAAACTAAAACAAAATCCATGTACTCCATTTTTAAGAATATCGTCGAACAAATTTTTTACCTCAGCTTCAGATTTATTTTCTAAGTAATTGGTTGCTACTTGTGGTTGAATGATTACTTTATGGTCTTTATTAAATGACATATAATAGATTTAAATTAATATTTTAATTGTTCGTTTTTATCCCAAATTCCCCAACTACCGCCAACATTTCCTTCTTGTTTTATTTTCCAAGTTTCGTCGAAAGATGAAAAATAAAACACTTCGATATT
>JBMLOR010000086.1:0-27977 GCA_049242865.1 Chitinophagaceae bacterium
TACCATTCCATTTTAAAGCACTAGCCACCATATCATCAATTAAACGATGTTCGTATGTAATGCCTGCCTCTTGGTATGCTGCTTTAAACTCGTTTTGATAAATTTCTTCGAAAATATCTTTAAATCTTCCGTCGTATTTTTTTAGAATTGTATTTTTTGTAGAAAGGTATAGAGGCCATTTTTTTTGCAAAGCTGTGTTAAAACAACTACGAGCAAAACCTTTAATACTTTCATCTGTATTATACATAGCTAAAGCTACACCATCGCCTTTAAAGTTAAAAACTTCAAATTCTTGAACGGTTCCATCTTCACCTTCAAATTTTACAGTTAATTTACCTTTTCCTTTTGTTACAAAATCTGTTGCACGATATTGATCACCAAAAGCATGACGACCAATACAAATTGGTGCAGTCCAATTTGGTACTAATCTTGGAACATTGCTGCAAACAATTGGTTCTCTAAAAACAGTACCATCAAGAATGTTTCTGATTGTACCGTTTGGAGATTTCCACATTTGTTTTAGCTTAAATTCTTCTACTCTTTGTTCATCAGGAGTTATGGTTGCACATTTAATACCTACACCATATTGTTTAATTGCATTTGCTGCATCAATGGTTACTTGGTCGTTTGTTTCATCTCTGTACTCCATTCCTAAATCGTAATACTTTATGTCTAATTCTAAGTAAGGGAGAATTAATTTATCTTTTATGAACTTCCAAATAATTCTGGTCATTTCATCGCCATCAAGTTCTACAACTGGGTTTAATACTTTAATTTTTTGCATATTTAAGAAATTATGTAAGGTTGCGAATATAAATATCTAAAATTAAATAAAAAGCAAAAAAAGCATACTAAAAAAGAGTGCCGTATTTTTTGAAGGATCAATATTTAAGTGCTGCTTTAAATTTTGTCCACAAATCGTTATCAAAACTACTTGGCCCTAAAAGTGCAGAACCTGTGGCATCATCGCCAAGCCTTACAACAACTATATCTAAACTTGGCACAACATAAATTTTTTTATCATCTTTTCCTAAAGCCATTATCATATCAGCAGGGGCATTTGGGGCTAAACTTGTAGGAAAAACTAAAGTACTTGCAGGAGCCATAGTGCTTGCTTTTCCATTTAACCACCACAAGTAACCATAGCTAAGATTATAGGACTGTGAGGTATTAGTCATTTCATTAAAATAGGTTTTATCAGTTAAAATTTGAGTGCCATTCCACTCTCCTTTTCTTAAAATAAAACTTCCAAAACGTGCTGCATCTCTTGTGTTGCAATACATGATATAATTGATATTAAGTGCTGTAGTAATTCCTATTTTATTCAATAATTTTTCATTAGCATAGTCCATAAAATTTTTACTACTTGCAGCTGCAACTACATCTTGTACTAATCTGTAAGGGGCATTGTAATAATACCATCTTGTGCCAGCATCTGCTTTAAATTTAAGACAGCTAGGAGTAATACAGTTATCATCAGGTACATTTTCGTCTAAGCCTGTTGTCATACTCAACTGATGTTTTATGGTTATTAAATTTTCTTTAAGCAAAGGTGCAGAGGTAAAACCTAAACCCAAATACTTATTAGTTCTATCATTTATGTTTAATAAACCATCTTGCTGAGCAATACCAACTACAGTTGCTACAATACTTTTTGTGGCACTATTTAATGGATAGCGGTTAGATTTTGTCCAACCATTCCAATACTGTTCTTTTACAATTTTACCTTTGTGCAACAAAATCATACCATAGGTTTTTTTTGTACCTGCATAAGTAAAAGCTTCTTCTAATTTTGCAGCATCCCAAGTTGCAAGTGGGGCTTTAGTTTCCCAAACATCACTATTATTTGGAGGAAAATAATAGGCTTCGTTATTGATGGTAGATGTGGTATCAGATTTTTTACAACAAGTTAATCCAAGTAAAGCTAAACAAACTACAAATAAATTTTTCATCTAAAATAGATTGTGATGTTAGGTAAAGGTTTAATCTTCTTTATAAATTTTTATTACCATTTTACCCTCTTTATTTATAAAACCTCTATACATTCCAGGAGTACAAAACTGCATGGTAATATTGCCCATTTTATCAATTCCGATTAATCCACCATCACCACCTAATGCAGGTAATTTTACATGAATCAACTCTTTAGCAGCTTCTTCTAAACTCATACCTTTTAATTCCATTCTATCGCTAATAGCTTTGGCCATACTCAATCTTATAAAAAATTCTCCCCAACCTGTACAACTAATAGCACAAGTGTTATTATCAGCATAAGTTCCACTGCCAATAATTGGTGCATCGCCAATACGTCCATACTTTTTATTAGTCATTCCACCTGTGCTAGTACCACTAGCTATGTTTCCATATATGTCTAATGCAGCACAACCAACAGTTCCATATTTATAGTCTTTATTAAGTGGATCTTTAATGGCATTACTGCTATCCATTTTTTGTGCATCTTGTTGCTTGGCTTTTTGCAATGACTCCCACCTTTCTTTTGTAAAAAAATAGTTTGGGCTAACTACTGTACAACCATTTTCTTTTGCAAATTTTTCAGCTCCTTTTCCTGCCATCATTACGTGTTCACTTTTTTGCATAACTGCTAAAGCTGCTGTAATTGGATTTTTTATAGTTGTAACTCCTGCAACAGAGCCAGCTTTTAAATTACTTCCATCCATAATACTTGCATCTAGTTCATTTTTACCTTCATTAGTAAATACTGCTCCTTTACCTGCATTAAACAACGGACAATCTTCTAAAATTTTTATGGTTGCCACAACTGCATCAATAGCTTTTCCGCCATTTTGTAAAATACTATCACCGGTTTTTAAAGCTAGCTCTAAGGCTGCTTTATAGGCTTTTTCTTTTTGTGGTGTCATGCTTGATTTTAAAATAGTGCCTGCACCTCCATGAATTACAATAGCATGTTTACGAGCTGTATTTTGCTGAGCAAAATTTGCTAGGCAAAATGTTAAAAATACAAAAGCAACAAATATTTTTTTCATACCTACAAATTTGGCTATTATTTTGTAATGTTTCCTATAGATTTGATATAATTCATAATTTTTATTTGAAGAGATTTTTAAAAATATTACGTCGTACAGTACTAATTACCTTTAGTATAATTGTTTTAACGCTATTAGCTGTACAAACTAGTCCTGTTCAAAATTGGCTCGTTGGCATTGCTACAAATAAGTTAAGTAAAGATTTAAAAACTAAAGTTGACATAAAAAGAGTTTCTATTAGCTTTTTTAATAGTCTTGATGCAGAAGGTGTATATGTTCAAGATAAACAAAAAGATACACTAGCTTACATTGGTTCATTAAAATGCAGAATCACGGATTGGTTTTTTATGAAAACTACAGCAGACTTGAAATACCTTGGATTAGAAGATGCTGTGATAAAACTACAACGCCAAGATACAACTTGGAATTACGAATTTATTGCTAATTATTTCTCGAGTAGTACGCCAAAAGATTCTACAAAAAAAGGTTTAGATATTCAGCCTAAAAAACTGAACTTTAAAAATTTAACATTCATTAAAAACGATGCTTGGCGAGGCGAAAGAATGACAGCTAAAGCATTAGCAATAGAAGTTGAAATTGATAGTTTACTATTTGCAAAAAAAGCTTTTTACATCAATAACATAACTTTAAATAAACTGCATTTCGATATTTATGACTGGGATGGAAATAGACCCAAAAGCTATAAACCAACTTTAATTGCAGCAAAAAACAACAATAAATCTACCGAGCAACTTATAAAGCTTGGTAATTTGAAACTTAAAGACTGTTTGTTTACACTAAATAGCGATAATAATAAAGCATGGCAAAGTTTTGATGGAAGCCATATTAGATTTTCACAAATACAAGGAAATTTTGATAATACAATTTGGCGGGGTGACACCTTGAAAACAAAAATGATGTTGGCAACTAAAGAACGTAGTGGATTTAATCTTAAAAAATTAAAAGCAACGTTAACAATAACTCCAAAAAAAATGGAGTTTGATGATTTAGATTTAGAAACAAACAACACAAAACTTACCAACTACTACTGCATGCGATACAATAACTTCGATGATGATTTTGCAGATTATGAAAATAAAGTAGTAATGGATGGCAGATTTAGTAAAGCCATTATAAATACAAATGATGTTGCTTATTTTGCCCCTGACCTTAAAAGTTGGAACAAAGAATTTTATTTTTCAGGTACATTTTTAGGAACTGTTGCAGATTTTAAAACTAAAAACTTAAACTTTAAAGAACGTAGCAATAGCACAACAATTACAGGTGATTTGGCCATGAAAGGCTTGCCAAACATCTACAATACCACTATTAATTTTAATAATGGTAGTATAAAAACAAATCATAAAGATTTAAGTGCTATTGTACCCGATTTAAAATCAATTAATAGTCCAAATTTAACTGCTTTAGGTGAAATATTTTTTCAAGGAAATTTTAACGGAACACTCAATAAATTTTTAACCAATGGAACAATTACTACTTCGTTAGGGAGTATAAAAACCAATCTTACCATGCAACTGCCAAAAAACAAAGTGCCGTTGTACGATGGTAATTTACAACTTACCAACTTTAATCTTGGGAAATTTGTAAACGAACCTAAATTAGGAATAGTAAACTTTGAAGGTAAAGTAGTGGGCAAAAGTTTTAATCTTAAAACCCTTGAAACTAAACTAGTTGGTAACTTTTACAGACTTGATTTTAATGGCTACAACTACAGTAATATAGTTACAAATGGAACTTTTAAAAACGCTTATTTTAATGGAGAACTAAAAATTGACGACCCCAACTTAAATATAACCAGTCAAGTAGAAGTAGATTTTGGTGCTAAAATACCTAAGTTTAATATTTTTGGAGACATAGTTAATAGCAATTTAAAACCTTTACAATTTACTCAAGATGATGTAAAAATTACTGGTCTATTAGATGTGGTTTTTACAGGAACTAATATTGATGAATTTTTGGGAAATGCAAAACTACTAAATGCTAATATTAGCAACTCCAATGGCAAAATAATTTTTGATTCATTAACACTAAGTTCAACTAAAATAGATAGTGTAAACAAGATGCTACATTTTGCTGCAAACGATTTTAATGCAAATGTTGTAGGGCAATTTAAAATATTAGAACTACCAACATCGTTTCAAAGCTTTTTGCACAAATATTATCCAGCTTATATAAACGAGCCAATAAAAACGCCACAAAATCAAAAATTTGCAGTTACCATCAATACAAGATTTATTGAACCTTACCTACAATTATTTGATAAAAGTTTGTTTGGTTTTAACGATGCTTCACTCACAGGGTTTGTAGATACAAAAGAAAATAAGTTTAGCACTGGCATTTTAATTCCATACGGAAAATATAAAAACTTTACCATTTCAGGAGCAGATATCATTGGCGATGGTAATAGAGATACTTTAAAGCTGTTTGGTAACCTTACCAATTTTCAGGTAAGTGATAGTTTAAGTTTTCCTAACAGTAGAATTACCATTGTTTCGCACGATGATATTAGTGATGTATCTATAAAAACTGCTTCGAGTAACCAAATTTATGAGGCCGATTTAAATGCAAAACTCACAACATTAGTTGATGGTGTAAGAATTAAGTTTAACCCATCATCATTTATACTTAATGAAAAAAAATGGAATCTTGACAAAGAAGGTGATATAAGAATTACCAAAAATGAAGTAAGTGCTAAAGAAGTAAAATTTACACAAGGCTTTCAAGAAATTACCATTAATACTGAAGAGGCTGAAGGAGGAAATGTAAGTACGTTATTAGTAAATTTAAAAAATGTAGTAGTTGGCGACATAACTAATGTTTTTACACAAAATCCCAAGCTAGAAGGTGTAGCAACAGGTACTATTAAATTAAATGATTTTTATAGAAAATTTAATGCCAGTACACAGCTAAAAGTTGAACAGTTTAGAATGGATGATGATAGTATTGGCTTAATGATGATTGATGGTAATTATGATAGTAGAACAGGAAATTTAAAAACCAAAATAAACGCCCCAAACGAAGGCTATAATTTTGATGGAGAAGGTATTTTTAATTTATTCGATACGGCTCAAACTCCTATCAATACTGTAATTCAACTTAAAAATTCAAAAATTGATATTGTTCAAAAATTTCTTGGAAATGATATTTTTTCAGAATTAAAAGGATTTGCAAGTGGCCCACTTCAAATAATTGGTAGAGGAAATAATTTACAATTACTTGGGAAAGTGAATATTAAAAACACCTCCCTAAAAGTGGAATATACACAAGTAAAATATTTCATAGATAGTACCACCATTGCTTTTGAAAATGATGGAATTAATTTTGAAACTTTTACCATCAAAGATTCTTTGGGAAATCAAGGTTTAGTAAAAGGTAAGTTATACGAAAAAGGCTTTAAAAACATGGCTTTTGATTTTAATTTAAGTACTAATCAACTACTTGTTTTAAACACCAAAGCTATTCATAATAATCAATTTTATGGCAATGTTATTGGTAAAGCTAACATGAGTTTTAAAGGCCCCGAATCCAATGCTATAATGACCATAAGTGGTGAACCAACTGCTGCCTCTCACATCTTTATACCTAACAGTGTAAGCAAAGAAAACGGCGAAGCTAGTTTTATAGAGTTTAAAGAAATTGGAGAAGAAATGACCGTGGAAAAAAAAGCTAGCAGATTTAATTTATCGGTTGATTTAGATTTAATTGCTAATAATAAAGCTGAAATTGATGTTATTTTGGATGATGTAACTGGCGACGTTATCAAAGCTACAGGTGATGGCAGATTGAATATTAAAGCAGGTAGCAACTCAAATTTAGAAATGAGGGGAAGATATAATATTGAAGAAGGAAGATACGATTTTAACTTTCAATCGTTTATTAAAAAACCATTTTACATTCGAAAAGGTGGCAACAATTTTATTGAATGGAATGGAAATCCTTATGATGCTAATATAAATTTAACTGCAGTGTACGAAGATGCAAAACAAATTAGCATTAACGACCTTGTAAAAACTGCACAAAATAGTTTGAATAACAATAGCAGAAATTATAGAGGTGCAGTGTATGTTTTTGCTGATTTAAAAGGAAAACTCACTAAACCAGATATTAAATTTAGATTAGATTTTCCTGCAAATAGCCCTTTAAAAAATGATGATGTTTTCGATAGGTTTTTGAAAACTTTAGAAAGCAATGAAAACGAAATGCTAAAGCAAGTTACTTACTTAATTGTTTTTAACAGCTTTGCACCTGTTGGCGAAGGTGGTGGCAGTCAAACAGATTTTACTAGCATTGGCCTTAACACCATTTCTTCAGTTCTTACAAAACAAGTTAATAAGAGTATAACAAATTTGTTATACAAAATTACAGGTGATAAAAGCATCACTTTTGATTTGGCAGCTGCAGCTTATAATAGTAACGATTTGTTTGGCAATGGTGTTAGTGCAAGTAGTGGCCAATTTGATAGAGCTAATGTAAAATTTAAAATAGGCAAAAATTTCTTTAACGATAACGTAATTGTAACATTTGGAGGCGATATAGATTTTAATGTTGTATCAAATGCCCAAAATGGAAATTTGCAATGGTTACCCGATTTAAATGTTGAAGTTGTACTAAGCTCTAACAAAAAACTAAGGATGCTAATTTTTAGTAAAAACAGTTTAGATATCAGTGGTGGCAACCTTGGCAGAAGAAACAGACAAGGTATAGGATTAACTTATAAAAAAGATTTTAACTCGAGCCCTTTTGAAAATGATAGCAGTGATACCCAATTTAAATAATTTAATTCATTGCTGGTTTACTTAAAGTTTTATAGGCACAGTATAATGATACAAAACTTAATATAGCACCAACAAATAAAGCTGCTCCAGGAATTTTTATAGCCACATTATCCGACGTAAAGTAACTAAAAATTTGTGTCATCATCAAAGGCCCAATGATATTAGCCAAACTCATAATACTTGTTAAACTTCCTTGTAAAGCTCCTTGTTCATTATTAGGTATTTGATTACTAATTATTCCTTGAATTGCTGGCCCAGCAATACCACCTAAACCATAAATTATCATAAATGCATACATCATCCATCCTTTAGTGGCCAAACCAAAAAGTAAAAACCCTAACGAATAAAAAGTTAACCCAATATAAATGCTTTTTTTATTACCCAATTTTGGAATGGTGTATCGTATTAAACCACCTTGTACAGCAGCAACAACCAAGCCTACAAATGCCAAACTCCAACCAACTTGTTTTTCAGACCACTGAAATTTTTCCATAGTATAAAACGGCCAAGTACTTTGCACAGCTTGTGCAGCAACATAAGATAAAAAAAGACCAAGCACCATCAACTTTATATTAGGATATTTTTGTAAAATCATAAATGCTCCCAAAGGATTTGAATTTTTTAAACTAAAATTTCTTCTATTTTCTTTACTTAAACTTTCTGGCAAAACAATAAATCCATAAAGCCAGTTTAGCATAGCCAAAAATGCAGCAACAAAAAATGGTAATCTTATATCGTATTGTCCCAAAAAACCACCCAAAGCAGGGCCAATTATAAATCCTATTCCAAACGCAACCCCAATCATGCCAAAATTTTGAGCTCTTTTTTCTGGTTCGCTAACGTCAGCAATATATGCTGCTGCTGTAGTAAAACTTGCCCCTGTAATTCCTGCAATTGCTCTACCTACAAAAAGCCAAAATATAGTAGGTGCAAATGCTGTAAGCAAATAATCAATACCAAATCCAAATAATGAAAACAACAAAACCGGACGTCTTCCAAATTTATCACTTAGGTTACCCAATGTAGGTGCAAAAACAAATTGTAATGTAGCAAATACAAACATTAAATATCCTCCAATTTCACTAGCTTCACTTAAAGTTCCACCCTGTAAATTTTGAATAAATTTAGGTGCCACAGGAATTATAATCCCAAATCCAATGACATCGATTAAGATGGTAACAAAAATAAATTTTAGAGCTGCTGTTTTATTTCTCATAATAATTAGTTGCCACAAATTTGCATGTTAAAATTTTATACTTCTGTTTTTTTATATTAGTTCAGCATCTTTCATTCAACATAGCTTATTTTATCAATGCTATTTTATGATAATACTTTAATGGTTTTAATTGATTGAAATGAATATTTACAGTTGATTAACTGTTGCATTATTTTTTAATATTTGTTTAAGAAAAGTGAACAATTAAAGAATTTGTTTAACAAACTGATTATCAATGTTATACAATAAAATTAAATCTACATATTTATCTATTTTTTTTTGGATAAGAGTTTTTGTGCAATTAATTTAGGCGAAAAATAATAATGTATATACAGCAATACATAGTAGTTGGTATTCATGATCATGGGCCTATTATTGAAGCAGAGATTTTTACAAACAAGCAAAGTTTTTTAGAGGAAAAAAATAACAAGTCGAAACAAGAATTTAAAAAAGTAAAACTACTTATCGACACAGGTAGCAGCATATCTGGATTGGATAAAAATTTAATACAACAATTAAATTTACCAGAGTACAGTGAACTTGCAGAAATTGATGGTGCCGGAGGTACGTTTAGTTTAAAAAGATTTAATTGTATTTTATACCTCGATATTTTCGAAACTAAAGGTTTACCAATTGATGTAATTGAAGGGGATTATAGCAACACCATTTATGATGGAATTATTGGGCGTGATGTGCTAAAATTTTGTCATTTAGAATACGATGGTCCAAATCAATCCTACAAACTAAGAGCAATAAATTTTTAGCATTAGTGTTTAACAAATTTTCATTTTAACGAATTAAATAGTACAAAAGCGAAACGAATAATTAGATTTGTCGCCTAATTATTTTTTGATGAACGATTGCTATATTATTGATGCAGTTAGAACACCCATAGCTAGATATGGTGGAAGATTAAGTACAGTTAGGCCTGACGATTTATTTGCAGATGTTATTAAAGCTTTAGTAAAACGAAATCCATCTATTGATGTTAATGCAATAGAAGATGTTATTGCAGGAGCTGCAAATCAGGCAGGGGAAGATAATAGAAATGTTGCAAGAATGTCTGCTTTACTTGCTGGACTTCCAACCTCAGTTGGAGGTAATACAGTAAACAGATTATGTGCTAGTGGTTTACAAAGTATTATGGATGCTGCACGAGCTATTATGTGTGGCGAAGGTATGTTGTATATTGCTGGTGGTGTTGAAAGTATGACACGTGCCCCTTTTGTTACAGCAAAAAGTGATGGAGCTTTTAGTCGCAAAGTAGAAACTTTTGATAGCACTATTGGGTGGAGATTTACCAATAAAAAAATGGCAGATTTATACTACCCATTTTCAATGGGAGAAACTGCTGAAAACGTTGCCAATCAATGGAAAATAACAAGAGAAGCACAAGATGAATTTGCCTACAATTCTCAAAAAAAATATGCAAATGCTTTTGCTAAAGGAATTTTTAAAGATGAAATTATTCCTGTAGAAATTACTGAAAACAAAGAACCAGCTATTTTTAGTGTAGATGAACATCCAAGAGAAACAAGTTTAGAAAAATTAGCACTTTTAAAACCTGCCTTTGCAAAAAATGGAACAGTAACCGCAGGAAACAGTAGTGGAATTAACGACGGTGCAAGTGCTTTGCTGTTAGCAAGTGAAATTGCAGTTAAAGAGTTTAATCTTAAACCAATAGCAAAGATTAAATCAATGGCCATTGCAGGTGTTGATCCTAGTATAATGGGTATTGGCCCTATACCTGCTACAAAAAAAGCTTTACATAGGGCTAATTTAAAAGTTTCTGATTTAAATTGCATTGAACTTAACGAAGCCTTTGCAGCCCAAGCCCTTGCTTGTATTAATGATTTACAACTTAATCAAAATATTATTAATGTAAATGGTGGAAGTATTGCACTTGGCCATCCATTAGGTTGCAGCGGTGCAAGAATTAGCACAACACTCATTCATCAAATGAAAAGAGAAAATTTACAATATGGGCTTGCAACTATGTGTGTTGGTGTAGGCCAAGGTGCTGCAATTATTTATGAATTAGTGTAATTTAATTTGTTAAATCTAATTTCAGGTATTTTAGCATTAAAATTTAATACTACATTTACAACTATAAACGCAAGAAACATTTTAAACATAACCGTAGTCTTACAAAAAACATTTTATAATGATCTCAAAAAAAAATAGTTTATTCTCCTTATTTTTTGCAATCACGGTATTATTCTTATCATGTAGCAAGGAGTATAGTTTTGAAGGAGACCCAACAAATTTTGGTATTTCTAATGGTACTTTAAGAGATGATTTAGGAAACTGTAAAGAAATTGAAATTTATGGCCAATATGCCATGGATTCTACATTAAATAACAGTCATTATTTATTGGTAAAAATTAACTTTTCGAGCACAGGTAAATGGTTAATTTATAGTGATACAGTAAATGGTGTTTGGTTTAGAGATAGTGGTTATACTGTTGCATTAGGCAATCAAGTTTTAAAAGTTAAGGGTTATGGCACACCTATTTTACCCAATATCGACGATTTTAAAATTCGCTACAGAAATACATCTTGCAATTTTAAACTTGATTGCAGAGGCTTAGGAACACCTGGCAGTAAAGGTGACTATTTTCCAACCACTACAAATAGCAGTTGGACGTATTTTAATTCATCTATTAGCGACACCATTACTATAAAAGTTGATAGATTTGATATTACCAAAGCTGGAAATGATTATAGACAATTTATGATAAACTTCCCTTTAGGGCAAAAAGATACTTTATACTATCGTAAAGATGGGGCAGGAAATTATTATAGATATTATACAATTGCAAATGGACCAAATAGAGACCATATATTTTTAAAAGACAATGTTCCTGTAAATACTAGTTGGTTAAGCCCAAGTGTACCTGTTGTAGTTGCAGGAATTCCTCAAACTGCAAGGTTGCAATTTACAATATTACAAAAAGATTACACGGCAAATATTGGTACAATTACAGTAGATAGTATTATTAGAGTTAGAGAAGATATTCAATACGAACTAGCAGGAACATTTAGAACTGTAAGCAGTAACGAGCATTTTTTTGCCAAGAAAATTGGACAGGTTGATTTTAAACAAATCAATGTTGTTGCTCCAATTTTTATAACTGCTAGGCGTTGGCAAATTTTTTAAGATTGTTTATTGGCGATAAAAACGCCACATAAAATGATAATAAGACCAATAAAGTGAAAAGTATTTAAAGCTTCTTTATTAATTAATCCCCACCCAATTGCAACAAATGGAATTCCATAAGTTACCATGCTAGCAAATAATCCAGATGCTCTTTTTACAAGCATATAAAATAAAATACTTGCAATGGCAGTTCCTAACATTCCTAAAACTATTGAAGCTATAGTTGCATTTCTATAATTATCATTATTTATAAAATCTAACTCAAAAAAATGGGTGTACACTAATACACCAATACTTGGTAAAATTAAACTTGCAAATGCAATAGTTGCTATATCGATGCTAGAAACAGTTTTTAATTTTTTAGTAACCATGTTAACATTTATGCCATAAAAAATAGTAGCTAAAATTACAAACAAACAATACCACAAATGAGTTAGTTTGTTGCCTTTTGTATTTGCATATAATAAAATTGCACTGCCTATCAAACCAATTACTACACCAAATATTTTGTTGCTATTTGTTTTTAACTCAAAAAATAATGCTCCTGTAATAATCACAAAAATTGGAGTTAGAGAATTTAAACTTCCTGCCACAGCCCCTCCAATTTCAGTTTCAGCAATACAAAACAAAAAAGCGGGAAAAAAACTTCCTAATAAACCACTTAAAACTGCATAGTAAAAAACAGATTTCGTTAATCTTTTATAGGCACCAATTACAAATGGCAACATTATCATTCCTGCACTCAACATTCTTAAAGCTGCTACTTGATATGGACTTAACAGTGGTTTTGAAAAATCATGATTTTCATACATCCCCAATTTCATCAATTCAAAACTACTACCCCAAATTAGGCAAAGAATGATAAACAAACCCCATTTAATAAAAGTATTACTCACAAATTTTTGTTTAGCCAACAAAGAAAGTATTTATAATTCAATAAAAACAATACAATTAAATTGCTTTACATCATTCTTTTAACTAATGCAGCTTTTGACAATTTTTTGTGTTAAATTGTTATAACAAGCGAGCCTTGATTCGTTTGCCTTACTTTGATTTATTTGTGGTAAAGTAAAAATTCTATTTCTCAAGATTTTAAGATTAAGCTTATCATTTACTTCAAATAAAAATACTTTAATAGTTAAAAGCTACTTAATTACAATTATTTTCGCCACTTAATCTATAACAATGCAACTAAATAATCTTTTGGCAATATCTCCAATAGATGGAAGGTACAGAAGTAAAACCAACAATTTAGAAAACTATTTCTCTGAGTTTGCACTAATTAAATATAGAGTTTTTGTTGAGGTTGAATACTTCATTTGTTTGGCAGAGAAAAAATTTTTTAGTTTAACTACTAAAAATAAAAAAGATTTAAGATTGCTTGCAGAAAACTTTACAGTTGAACATGCCGAACTTATAAAAAGTATAGAGCTAACTACTAACCATGATGTAAAAGCAGTTGAATATTTTTTAAAACAACAGTTAGATGTTTTACAGTTGGGTAATTTAAAAGAATGGATACATTTTGGCTTAACCTCACAAGATATCAACAATACAGCTAACCCATTAATGTTAAAGCATTTTATAGAGCAAGAATTTTTGCCTTCACTTTACAATACGATTCAACTTATAAAAAATTTAGCAGTACAACTAAAACCATTTTCGCTATTAGCACGTACACATGGGCAGCCTGCTAGTCCTACAAATTTGGGCAAAGAAATGATGGTTTTTGCAGAACGTTTACAACAACAATTTGAAGCATTATCCCTCGTGCCACATACAGCAAAATTTGGTGGTGCCACTGGTAATTTTAATGCACACCATGTTGCTTATCCTTCAAAAAACTGGATAGCAATTGGTAACGATTTTGTAGAAAAATATTTAAGCTTGCAACGTCAGCAGTTTACAACACAAATTGAACATTATGATCAAGTGGCTGCAATTTGCCATGCTACTGAAAGAATACATACTATTTTAATTGATTTTTGTAGAGATATTTGGCAGTATATTTCTCAAGAATATTTTAAACAAAAAACTAAAGCAGGTGAAGTAGGTAGCAGTGCTATGCCACATAAGGTTAATCCAATAGACTTTGAAAATGCCGAAGGAAATTTAGGCATTGCCAATGCAATATTGCACCATTTGGCTAGTAAATTACCTATTTCACGATTACAAAGAGATTTAACAGATAGTACAGTTTTACGAAACATTGGTGTTCCTTTTGCTCATAGCATAATTGCTTTACAAAGTATTGAAAAAGGAATAAGTAAACTTGTTGTTAACGAAAACGCTATTCAAAAAGATTTAGATAATAACTGGGCTGTTGTAGCTGAAGCAATTCAAACCATATTACGAAGAGAAAATTTCCCTAACCCTTACGAAGCCTTAAAAGATTTAACTAGAGGCAAGCAAGGTATTAATCAGAAATCATTGCATCAATTTATTAATAAACTAAAAATAAGCGACAACTTAAAAAAGGAGCTAAAACAAATAACACCTCAAAACTATGTTGGTGTTTATCCAAAATTTTAATTATTAAGTTGGTACACTTTTTTACCATCAATAAAAGTGAATATTGTTTTTGTTTCTAAAATTTTGGTTTCATCAATATTCATTAAGTTGTTTGAAAGTATAATAAAATCAGCCTTTTTGCCCACTTCTAAGCTACCAGTTTCTTTATCTAAAAAGGCTGCTTTAGCTGCCCAAATGGTCATCCCTTTTATGGCTTCTTCTCTAGTAAGTGCATTTTCTTTTTGAAAGCCATTTGCCGGAAATCCTTTGGCATCTTTTCGTATAACAGCTGCTAAAAAAGTTTTAAAAGGCGAAATATCTTCTACTGGAAAATCAGTACCTAAAGGCAACCAATTATTTTGCAACAGCAACTGCTTGTATGCATAAGCAGTTTTCAATCTTTCTTTACCTAATCTTTCCTCGGCCCAATACATATCACTTGTTGCATGTGTAGGCTGTACACTTGGTACAACTTTAGTTTTTCCAAATTTATCAAAGTCAACCTGAGCCACAGCTTGGGCATGTTCAATACGCCAACGCTTATCATTATTTATTGGCAAATATTTGTTATAAATATCTAATACTAATCTGTTGGCACTATCGCCAATTGCATGAGTACACATCTGAAAAGGAGTATGCACCAACACACTTGCCACGCTATCAAAATGTTTGGGTGTGCTTAGTAAAAATCCTTGCCAATTAGGCTTATCACTATAATGTTTTAGCAAGCAAGCTCCCCTACTTCCTAAAGCTCCATCAGCATAAATTTTAAAGGCATTAACCAATAATTTATCGGTTTTATAAACACCTTTTTTTAAATAAATATCATAGTTTTCTTTTGCATCGCTCAACATTACATGCAATTTCATTTGTAATTTATTAGCCTTTTGTAATGCATCAATTTCATTAACTTCAAAGTGCATTAAGCCACAATCTGTAATACTTGTAAGTCCTTGCTGTGCACATTTTTCTTGTGCTGCCATTAACCATTTCTCATACACCTTACTGTTTGGTTTTGGCAATTTACTGTTTACCAAATCAACAGCATTGTCAATTAATAAACCAGTTGGTTTTCCAGTTGCATCTAATTCAATTTTACCACCTACTAAATTTTTATAGTTACCTTTTAAAATTCCAGCAAGTTCTAAAGCTTTATTGTTTGCAATAGCAGCATGTCCATCAACCCTGCTCAATAAAATTGGAGTATTTGGAAATAGTTGATTGAGTTTTGAATTGGTTGGATATTGCTTATCGGCAAATAAATTTTGGTCCCAACCTCTTCCTAAAATCCAAGTTTCGTTAGGATTTGCTTTTGCAAATCTGTCAACAATAGCAACACAACTGTCCCATGAATTTATACCATAAAGCTGTGCTGTATACAAACTTTCACCAAACCTTAAAAAATGTGCGTGGGCATCAAAAAAGCCAGGAAAAATGGTTTGTCCTTTTGCATCAATATTTTCTGTTGCCAAATAATTTGCTTTAATATCATCTGAGTTGCCTGTAGCCACAATTCTTCCATCTTTAATAGCCATAGCTTGTTTTATGGAAAATGCACTATCAACTGTGTAAATAGTAGCATTATATACTATTAAATCCACTTTATTGTTGGTACAACTAGTTATACATACAACTAAAATAAATAAACTGTAACCAAGTTTTTTCATCATAAAATTGCTATTGTACCGCAATACTACTACTTTTATTTACTTATGTTTAATAAAAAAATTGCTTCGCCTTTGTTCGCTGCTATTGCTGCGTTTCTTACATATACAGTAGTTTTTGGTTTTAGAAAAAGCTTTACGATAGCAACTTATGATAATATTTTTCTTTGGGGATTAAACTTTAAAACTTGCATGGTTATTTTTCAGCTATTTGGGTATATGCTAGCAAAAATTTATGGTATAAAATTTATAGGAGAATTAAAACTAAACGGACGAAATAAAATTATTTTTACATTGGTTGCAATTTCATGGTTAAGTTGGTTGATGTTTGCAATTGTACCAGCTCCTTACAATATTATTTTTTTGTTTACAAATGGATTTCCATTAGGCATGCTTTGGGGTGTAGTTTTTAGTTATGTTGAAGGAAGAAAGTCGACAGACTTTATTGGTGCAGCCCTAGCTACAAGTTTTATTTTTGCATCAGGATTTGTAAAAACTGTTGGTGCTTGGTTACAAAATAATTTTAAAATAACTGATTTTTGGATTCCCTTTTTTACAGGTTTGGTATATGCTTTACCCTTGCTGTTGTTTGTGTTTTTATTGGAAAAAATTGCTCCACCAACCGAAGAAGATATTGTTGCCAGAAGTAAACGAAAGCCTATTGATAAAACTCAAAGAAAAAAAATTGTTAGTGAGTATTTTATAGGAATTTGCCTAGCCATAATTATCTATGCTTTTGTAACCTTAGTACGTGATATAAGAGATAATTTTAGTGCCGAAATTTGGAAAGAAATGGGCTATGCCGCCAAACCTAGCTTATTTAGTAGTACTGAAATTCCTATTACAATTGGCTTACTTTTTATTATAGGTGGCTTGGTGGTTATAAAAAAATCTATTCGGGCTTTTTTTATTATTCATGTTTTAATTTGTTTAGGATTTATTGTTGCGGGTGGAAGTTGTTTTTTATATAAACATCAACTATTAAGTGGATACAATTTTATGCTGCTTACAGGACTTGGATTATACTTAGTTTATATTCCATTTAATGCAGTTTTTTTTGAGCGAATGATTGCTAGCTTTGGTATTATTGGCAACGTTGGATTTTTAATTTATCTTGCTGATTCATTTGGTTATATAGGTAGTATTGGTGTTTTGATTAGCAAAGAATTTTTTAAACTGAGTACAAACTGGACTAGTTTTTTTACAGATACAGTTTTTTATCTTTCTATCATTGGAGTTTTTGCTACTATTGGTATGTGGCTATTTTTTAAGCAAAAGCATACATCAATTTTGAAAAAGATTTATTAAAAAAATAAATTATTTACAAAACCAATTTTTGATTTTTTTCTTGTTTTGTTAATATAACTTTTAAGAAATAAACTTAACAAATAAACAAATGTGAAAAAGTATAGATATCATCGTACAAAAAACATTGCATCAACATAAAATGTGAAAAACAATTTTTATTTTTTTGTAAAATATATTTGGCAGTAATAAAATTACTTCTATTTTTGCACTCCCAAATCACAAAAAAGGGTAAAGATTTCGTAGCTCAGTTGGTAGAGCACATCACTTTTAATGATGGGGTCCTGGGTTCGAGTCCCAGCGAGATCACAGAAAAAGAAGTTACAAATTTGTAACTTCTTTTTTCATTTAGGTATGTTTATCATTACTAAAACACTCACTTTTTCTCCTCTTGTATATATCCTTCATCAACCAATAAATTTTTTCCATCAGCAGCTGTAGTTGCTAACACGTCACATCTATTATTAAAAGGATTATCAGCATGGCCTTTAACCCAATTAAATTTAATTTGATGTTTTGTGGCTAAGCCATGATACATTAACCACAAATCTTTATTCTTTTTTCCACCTTTAAAATTTGTTTTTATCCAATTATTTAACCATTTTTTCTCAACACTGTCTACCAAATACTTACTATCTGTAAAAATTTCTATTTGCAAATTATCTTTATTTAATACCTGCAATGCAGCAATTACACCCATTAACTCCATTCTATTATTTGTGGTTAGTTGATATCCTGCACTTAACTCCTTTGTAATATTACCCCAAATTAAAATAGCACCATACCCTCCTTTTCCAGGATTATTTCTTGCAGCACCATCCGTATAAATCACCAATTTTCTTGAATCCATATTTAAAAACTTTTATACTTTTTTAGAATATAAAATTTCGAAATTACAGTTATTAATTTTTGATATTAAGAAATTATTAACTAAAAGCATAAAACAAGCATTCGAATTAATATGACACTACATTTGCGACAAAAATTAATACATGGGATTAAACTCTTTTGGTAAACTGTTTATGCCAAAAAACAAAATTTTCTACGACTTATTTGAAGATGTAGCTAACAATGTTGGTGACATGGGAATTGCCCTTAGAAACGTGGTGTATGAACCTGATTATGATAAACGAGCTCCACTTATAAAAATAGTAGAAGACTTAGAACATAAAAATGATGAAAAAACCCACCAACTGTTCATGGAACTTGGTAGAAATTTCATTACACCCTTTGATAGAGAAGATATTCACTATTTGGCTTCTTCGCTTGATGATATATGTGATTACATTTATAGTTCTGCTAAAAAAATTAATTTTTATAATGTAAATCCAAATGACACAGGCATTCAAAAATTAGCAGAGCTTATTGAACAAGGAACTGTAGAAATTAAAAAAGCAGTATACTGTTTAAGAGATTTAAAAGACTTAAAAAACCTTACCGATTCTTTTATCAAAATACACAGTTTAGAAAATCAAGCTGATGATGTGTTTGATATGAGTATAGAAAGATTATTTCAAAACGAAACAGATTTTAAAGAAGTAATTAAACGAAGAGAAATTTATCAAGTACTTGAAAATGCAACTGATAAATGCGAAGATGCTGCTAATGTAATTGAGAGTATTACTATTAAATATGCTTAATTAACTAAAGCTAATTTCTAAACAATTTTTAATTTAACACATGTTTACATTGCTTGTTGTAATTGTAGTTTTAGCATTAGTTTTTGACTACATCAATGGCTTTCATGATGCTGCAAATTCAATAGCTACAATAGTTTCAACAAAAGTACTCAGTCCTTTTCAAGCTGTATTGTGGGCAGCTTTTTTTAATTTTTTAGCCTTTTTTATTAGCAAATACATCATTGGTCATTTTGGTATTGGCGAAACAGTAAGTAAATGGGTGAATCCAAGTTTTATCAATTTATATGTAATACTAGCTGGATTATTAGCTGCAATTACATGGAACTTACTCACGTGGTGGTTTGGAATTCCTTCTAGCTCATCACATACCCTAATGGGTGGATTTGTAGGAGCTGCTTTGGCAGGTGCAAACCTAGCCAACAATGATTTACCTACCATAGTAAATTTAGGAAAAGTAATACCCACTTTTTTATTCATATTCTTTGCTCCACTCATTGGGATGATTATTGCTTTTATAATTACAATACTCATTGTTCATGCAGCAAAACGATCTAACCCATACAAAGCAGAATCTATGTTTAAAAAGCTTCAGTTAGTTTCTTCAGCAGCTTTTAGCATTGGGCATGGAGGAAATGATGCACAAAAAGTAATGGGAATTATAGGAGCTGCTGTAATTTTTTATGAAGTGCAAACAGGAAATACAACTTATTTAAACTTACCAGCAAAAGAAAGATTTAATCATTTTATAACAGATTATTGGTGGGTTCCTTTTACAAGTTTTCTTGCAATTGGCCTAGGAACATTAAGCGGTGGCTGGAAGATTGTAAAAACCATGGGTACCAAAATTACTAAGGTGACACCTTTAGAAGGAGTTGCAGCCGAAACAGCAGGTGCAATAACTTTATTTTTAACTGAACATTTTAAAATACCAGTTTCAACAACACACACTATTACAGGCTCAATAATTGGTGTAGGTGCAACAAAAAGATTAAGTGCTGTTCGTTGGGGCGTAACTATCAACTTACTTTGGGCATGGATAATTACCATTCCAATTTCAGCATTAATGGCTGCATTTTTTTACTATATAATTAGGTTGTTTGTTTAAAATAAAAGCTACTAAAAAAAATAGCCCTCAAATTAATATTAACTTGAGGGCTATTTTTTTGATATTTTCTTATGTTTAAGTATTGCTTTCCTCTTTTTCACTGCTTAATTTAAACTCAATATTGTTAGCTTTTAAAATATTAAACCATTTAATCATTTTTTTTCTATCACTATCATAAACTCTATCAAAATCCATTGTAGGAAACACTTTGCTAAAATATACCTTAGTAGATTTAGCATCTTTGTCATTAGGAAGTTCCTCTGACGAATCGTTCATAGCTTTAAAAATGTCAATAAGATTTACATTTTCCGCTTCAGTATATACTTCAATACTTTCTAAATGCGAGAAATTATGTATTCTATTACTCACAAAAGTCACTGTTTTATCTTCAATAGATTTTACTAGTGCACCGTCAGATTTACTACTTATAAGTTCAAATAATCCTGGCTTTCCAGTTACAGAAATAAGCTTGCTATACTCCATTACTTTTATAAAATTTTGGCAAATGTAGTGGTCTAGTTTTCATATAAAAATTTTGAATAAATAATTAATAAAATTTATATAAAAAAATATTTATAAAATTAAAGCATTCCCCTACTTTTGCAACCCAATTTCAAATGATTGTTTATCAATCATCTTAAATGTGAGCGGGTGTGGTGAAATTGGTAGACACGCCAGACTTAGGATCTGGTGCCGTGAGGCATGGGGGTTCGAGTCCCTCCACCCGCACCAAAAGCCTCCATCCCTAGTGGAGGCTTTTTTAATAAAACAATTCTACTCAAGTAGGGATGAGCTTAAAAATGATTATGGCAACTGTAGTTAAAGAATCAATTGGTCTATTACACGAAAAAATTGTTGTAACTGTTACTCCAGAAGATTACAAAAAAAATTTTGACGACAAATTAAAATCTTACGCAAAAACTGCTAACATACCTGGATTTAGAAAGGGAATGGTTCCGGTAGGATTAGTAAAAAAAATGTATGGAAATGGTGTTTTTCAAGAAGAAGTAATTAAAACTGTTGAACAGAAATTGTTTGACTATTTACAATCAGAAAAGCTAGATATTTTTGCTCAGCCTTTACCACTTGAGTTTGATGCCAAAGTAATTGACATGAACAATCCTTCTGATGTTAGCATGCCTTTTGAAATTGGCGTAAAACCATCATTTGAAGTGAATACCCAAAAAATAAATGCAACAAAATATAACATTGAAGTTACTTCTAAAATGATTGATGAGGAAGTGACTCGTTTATCTACAAGACATGGTAAAATGTTAGATTTAGATGTAGTGTCTAACGAAAAAAACATGTTAAATGTTGCATTAATGGAAGTTAATGAAAATGGCGAGGCAATTGAAAATGGAATTGAAAAAACAAACAGTTTTTTGGTAAGCTATTTTTCTAGTGCAACTGCTGAAAAATTATTGGGCAAAAAAGTTGAAGATTTTATTATAACTAAACTAGCTGATGGGTTTAAAGAACAAGAATTAAATTCAATTTTGCAAGATTTAGATTTAGAAAATAACGATGATAATAAAAATAAGTTCTTTAAAATTACTATCACAAAAATTGGTGGAATTGAAGAAGCTCCAATAAATGAAGAGCTTTTTAAAGCTGCTTTTCCAAACCTTGACCTTTCATCAGAAAATGATTTCAGAACTGCCATAGAAAATGAAATTAAAAACGCTTTTGAACCTCAAACAAAAAACCAACTACACGACCAAATTTATCATGCATTATTAGAGAATACTGCTGTTGATTTGCCAGAAAACTTCTTAAAAAAATGGCTACAATTTGGTGGAGAAAAAAGAAAAACTGAAGAAGAAGCCAACCAAGAATATCCATCATTTGCCAATAGCTTAAAATGGACAATAATCGCTGAGAAATTAGCGAAAGACAATGATATTAAGGTTGAAAAAGAGGATATAAAAGCATTTGCCAAAAAACAACTATTTGGATATATGAACATGAGTTCATTAGATGAAAGTCAACCATGGATTGATGATTATGCAAATAGAATGATGAATGATAAAAAGTTTGTAGAAGATAGTTTTTACAGAATTCAAAGCGAAAAAATGTTTGATGCCGTAACTAATCAAATCAATATTACGGATGCTACAATTTCGTTTGAAGACTTTAGCAAAATGGTTAGTGAACATAAACACTAGTATTTTAATAAATTATACAAAAAGAGGCTATCAAATTTGATAGCCTCTTTTTTATGTACTATGTTGTGGCTTTTAAATGTATTAATTAAGCTGTACTTGTGGCAACCTATATATTTGACCATCATATACAAATAACTCTTCAATATTTACATCCCAATATTTATATAGGGGCGACTTTTGTAACAGTGTTATTACTTCTTGTTTATTCTTCCCATTAATGGTAATCCATGCTGTTTGACTTTCCATACTTACTGCATAATTATCAATTGTACCTTTATTAATCAGATAGTTTATATAGGTACGATGTGGAGGAACGAGTTGCATAAACTCATCATCCATGTAAAATTTTGCTATGGCTATAAATTTTTTCATTTGAAATGTGAATGTATAAAAAAAGCTGCACAAGGCAGCTTTATATTTTGATAATTTTTTGTTTAAATTTATTTTAAACCTTTCTCGTCAGAAACAGTTAGCTTATGACGCCCTTTTGCTCTACGACTTGCTAAAACTTTTCTACCGTTAGCAGATTGCATTCTTTTACGAAAGCCGTGAACGGTTTTTCTTCTTTTCTTATGAGGTTGGAATGTACGTTTCATTTTTTTTAATTTTCTTCAATGAGTGATGTAAAAAAGTTTCAACTTACAGTAGTCACCATACCACCGTTTGTGAAAGGTTGGCAAAAGTAGGGAAACAAACTATAACGGCAAAAACATTAATAAAGTTTTTACAAAATGTATTTATTAACAACTTTTAATTTACCACGCAAACTTGTTGTTTGGCAACGATATCCCCATTTTTTTGATTAGTTACTTTTACAAAATAATTCCCTCCTGCCAATGATTTAAGTGCAACATTAAAAGCAACATTAGGTTCAAGCTTAATATTTTGCTGTATTAGCACTCTCTTTCCTTCTTGTGTAAATACTTCTATACTAGCATTTTCAATTCTTGTATTACTACTTACAAAAACATTACCTTTTGTTGGATTAGGGAATATAACTGCTTCAAAAGATTTTTCATTTAATTTAATTACTTGAATGTTACTATATAAAACTTTATCAGCATCTATCATTTTTAATCTGTAATAATAAACGCCTGAAACAACCCCAGTTTTATCATCAAGTGTATAATTTGTATTTGAACTAAAATTATTTTTTGGCTTTACACTTCCTATTTCTACTAAATTATCAAAACTAGGATTGTTGCTTCTTTCAACTACATATTCACTCATATTAATTTCACTTGCAACTACCCAGTTTAACTGTGGTACTCTATTTGTTAATGAAGCTGTAAACGAAATAAGTTTTACAGGTAAAGGTGGGCAAGTAATACCACTTGTATTCATATGCATTACAGCATTTGTTCTTCTGCCAGCTGCACCTCGAGTGGCAAGTTTAGCTCTTACAGCCCAATAGTTTTCAATATAATTATCAGCATTTGTAAGTGTAAAGCTTGTGCTATTTGTTGAACCTACTAATTCCATTTGTGTTGCTCCCAATTTAAATACATCATATCCTGTTGCACCTGTTACTGCATTCCAAGATATAGTTGACCTTCCTTGACAAACCTCTGTAAACACAATACCTGTAGGAACACCTACAATTACAAATGTTGTATCACTTACATCACTGAAAGCATTATTATTTGCCGAAACTCTTACTCGTCCTTGTGCTGTAGCAATATTTGGCACTACCCAATCAATATGTCTTAAACTTCCAGCCTCACCTAAAATAAAAGTATGTAAGTTTTGCCAAGTTGAACCATTATCGCTAGAAAATTCAATTTTCAAGAAATCGTTATCGGTTGTTGGTGCATCCCATCTAATTCTTTCTGTTTCTCCAGGTACAAAAGATTCTCCACCAAAAGGACTAGTTACTGTGATTACATTTTGCATAATATATTCTATTACAACAAAATAACTTTGAGTACCAGATGGAATATTGAATCCTCTTACTTTTAAATTATATGTACCAGCTGTAGGATTATTAAGTTGTACTTGCTCTACATTATTAAGATGATCATTTCCCAAAACTGCTGGAGCATCAATAGTGCTTGTACTAGGTGAAGGTGTTGGATCTAACAACCATGGCAATGTAATAGCATTATTACTCGATTGTGTAACATCTACATCAATATCATTTACAAGTGCTTGAGCTGCTCCTGAATTTGCTGCAACATCGTTCCAATACACCATAATTTTTGCAGTTTTAACACCTGAGGGAATAGTAATTTCATGAGTGTTTAAACCAGCTTGACCAATTGAACCAGATAAAAATCTACTATCATCAATGCATTTTACAGCTTTATTCATGTTAATTCTACCCCAACCAAAGCTAAAATCTGGACCTTCATAACCCAAATCATCAGCAGTGTTTAATGCAATAGCTTTTATAAGAGCACCACTAGGTTCTACCCCATTAAACTTTTGTTTATAGGCTTGTGTAAGAACAGCTAAACTTCCTGCAATGGCAGGGCAAGCCATAGATGTTCCTGTATTTAATGCATAAGTATTATTTGGTTGTGTTGAGTTTATACTTGTACCAACTGCACTAATGTCTGGCTTAATTCTTCCATCAGATGTTGGCCCTTTACTGCTTGAGCTACTTAAAACATCATTTTTAACTACATTGGCTACAGTTACTACATTTTTTCCAGCTTTAAACCCACCAGTGATGGTTTGCCATCCACCAGATATGCCACCACAACTAGAAGTGCCTGAGTTTCCTGCACTATGCACATGATTCATTAATGGGTAGTTATTCAACAATACATCACTCGTTCTTGCATCACTCGTATAACCTGAATTACAAGTTTGACCTAATGAATGCGATGTAACTCTTGCATTATCAAAAGTGTAAATTGATGGGTAAGCGTTATAATCTGCATAAGAGTCGTAAGTTATAAGATTTGCACCAGGTGCTTGCCCTCTTACTCGTGGCCTAAAATTAGGAGCACCAACAAGTATACCACTACAATGATCTGCATGAGTATTACCTGCAGTCATTGTGTTAGCTCTATTGGTTAATCTGCCTGTAAAATCAATGTGTGGACCAACAAATCCATCGTCTCCAATTACAACTGTTACGCCACTTCCGTCTAGTTTTTTTCCATTAACATAATTATCTGATGTATATGTTGTGTTATTTCTATGACTGCTTATACCTTGTTCGTCATCTAAAGTTGGAGGTGCACCAATAGGTTCGATGTATTGTACAAATGGAAACGCAGCAATTTTTTCAATATTTTCAAAGGTTGTACGTACACTTAAAACATCATTTAAAACACTTTGTTCTTCACTAAAAACTATTCCAGTTTGTGTAAAAACTTCTTTTAGTTTTTGCTTTGTTAATGAAGGATTGAAATTTACGTTGATACTGTAATTATTTGGATGTTGATAAGCCCAACTTATGGATGATGGATCTAGTAACGACTTATCAATTTTATACTTTGCCTCAAGTTCTAAAACGCCTGAACAGTTGAAACTATTTAAAATATTAAAATTATAATTGGCTGGAAAACTTGCAAAAAAAGTATTCTTAGGTAAATAATCGAAAAACTTAACGCCTGTATTTTCTAAAACCATTTTTTGCTCTGTAGTTGGCATTACATTAAATTGTACACATAAATAATACCTGTTCTCAAACAAAGCATTTTTAAAAATTGTAGGATTAGTACTTAGATTAGTAGTTGTTTGAACGTTAGTAATTGTTCCTGTTTTAAGAAGTATGGGTTTTTGGCTATTAGCTAAAAAACTTGATAAAACCAACAACAACAATAGTAAATTCTTTTTCATGTGGTACTAATTTAATTAGGGCAAATTAACAGCTAAATTGCTGCCTTTATATATATTGTTTAAAAATTTAATTAAGGCAAACTAAAATTTAATTATGATGTTAAACATTAATTAGAATGCCTAATCATTCACTTAGTATTTGATAGGATTTCTCTTAAAAAAAAGAATATACCTCTTCATATTTAGCCAAAAAGCCATAATCATATAAATGATAACTGGGGAGCCAATAGTTAAAAATGATATGTATATAAACCACATTCGAATTTTGCTAGATGCAATACCCATTTTTTCACCAATCGAGGCACATACCCCAAATGCGTTCAATTCTAAAAAAGCTCGTATTTTATCCATATCGGTTTGCAATTTAGTTACTAAAAGCGATTTAACAAAACAGTTTTTCCATCAAATTGTTGTTAATTTGCACAACTTTTTAAAATCCTAATAAATCATAAATCTTAAAAATATATAATCTATGGCTTTCGACATTGAAATGATTAAGAAATTGTATGCAGAAATGCCCGCTAAGGTTGATGCTGCAAGAACTGCTTTAGGCAGACCATTAACCTTAAGTGAGAAAATTTTGTTTGCTCACTTACATAGTGATATGAAGTTAGACAACTTTGGTCGTGGTAAAAGTTATGTAGATTTTGCACCAGATAGAGTAGCTATGCAAGATGCAACTGCACAAATGGCATTATTACAATTTATGCAAGCTGGCCGTCCAAAAGTTGCAGTGCCAAGTACTGTACATTGCGACCACTTAATTACTGCTAAAGTTGATGGTAAAACCGACCTTGCATTTGCTCAAAACGAAAGCAAAGAAGTATTTGATTTTTTAAGTAGTGTAAGTAATAAATATGGTATAGGATTTTGGAAACCTGGTGCTGGTATCATTCACCAAATTGTTTTAGAAAACTATGCATTTCCTGGTGGAATGATGATTGGTACAGATAGCCATACTGTAAATGCTGGTGGATTAGGTATGATTGCTATTGGTGTTGGTGGTGCAGATGCTTGTGATGTAATGGCTGGTTTACCTTGGGAATTGAAATGGCCTAAACTAATTGGTGTTAAATTAACAGGTAAATTAAATGGTTGGACAGCACCTAAAGATGTAATTTTAAAAGTTGCTGGTATCTTAACTGTAAAAGGTGGAACTGGTGCTATTGTTGAATATTTTGGTGAAGGTGCAACAAGTATGAGTTGTACTGGTAAAGGTACTATTTGTAATATGGGTGCTGAAATTGGTGCTACTACTTCTACCTTTGGATATGATGAAAGTATGAGCAGATACCTTAAAGCTACTGGTCGTGCAGATGTTGCTGAATTAGCCGATACTGTTGCATCGTACTTAACTGCTGATGCTGAATGCTACGCAAATCCTGAACAATATTTTGATCAAGTAATTGAAATTAATTTAAGTGAATTAGAACCACACTTAAACGGTCCTTTTACACCAGATTTAGCTACACCAATTTCTAAAATGAAAGAGGCTTTAGAAGCTAATGGTTGGCCAAGAAAAGTTGAAGTTGGTTTAATTGGTAGCTGTACCAACTCGTCTTATGAAGATATTAGCAGAGCTGTAAGTTTAGCAAAACAAGTAAGTGAAAAAGGC
>JBMLOR010000087.1:0-22340 GCA_049242865.1 Chitinophagaceae bacterium
CCAACTATTGCAAAACTTGGAACTGGCTTACTAGCTACTGTTACAGTTTGTGAAATACTATCCTTACAACCATTTACACCAGTTACAACTAGTTTTACATTGTAAATTCCTGCAACTGCAAATGATTTTATAGGATTTAATGTAGGTGAAGTAGTACCATCGCCAAAGTCCCAAGTTTGAGAAGCTATTGAACCTGAAGATGTGTTAGTAAATACAAAACTAGAACCCAAGCAAGTAGTTGAAGTATTAATTGTATAATTAGCAGTAGGTTTATTACCAATTATAATGGTTTTTGTAATACTGTCTTTACAACCAAAACTATTGGTGCTTACTAGCTTAACATTATATGACCCAAACGATGCATAGGTTTTTGAAGGATTAGTTAATGTATTAAAAGTACCATCACCAAAATCCCAAGAATATGAATTTGCACCAGAAGAATTATTTATAAAAGAAACTGATGGAGTTGACAAACATAATGAACCACTGTTTAAATTAAAATCTGTCGCTGGTTTTGGATGTACAATTACAGATAGTGAAATACTATCAATACAGCCAGTTGCATTGCTAACTAATAGCTTCACTAAATAAGTCCCTGGTGAGCTAAAAGATTTATTAGGATTAGCAAGTGTTGATGTAGTACCATCGCCAAAATTCCAACTAAAAGTATTTCCGCCTAAAGAAGCATTAGTAAATATGAAATTATTATTTGTAATACATTGATTATTAGAATTTACTGTAAATGAAGGAATTGGTTTAGAAACCACAGATACATTTTGTGTTAAGCTATCCTTACAACCATTATTGCCAGTTGCTATTAATTTTACTGGATATGACCCCGCACTTGAATAAACTTTTGATGGATTTACTAAAGTACTAGTTCCACCATCACCAAAACTCCAACTATAATTAGTGGCACCTGTTGTTGAATTAGTGAAAACAAAATTGTTGTTTGTAACACATTGTACAGCATTATTTACACTAAATAATACAGTTGGTTTATCAACTACTGAAACTGTTTGTTGCAAACTATCTTTACAACCATTAGTGCCGGTTGCAACTAATTTAATATTGTAATTCCCAATTGAAGTGTAACTTATACTAGGATTTGTTAATGTTGAGAAAGTTCCGTTTCCAAAACTCCAATTATAGGCCGAAATATTACCTGTGCTTAAGTTTGTAGTTGCAAAATTATTTCCATTTATACATTGCGATAAACTATTAACTCCAAAAATTGCACTTGGACGCACCAAAACATTGACATTTTGGGTAACACTATCTTTACAACCATTACTATTTGTTGCTACTAATTTAACTGAATATAAACCACCTATATTGTATACAAAACTTGGATTAGTAGAGGCCGAAGTTGTTCCCTCGCCAAAACTCCACAAATAAGTTGTTGATGCACTACTTGTATTGCTAAATATAAAATTACTACCTGCACATTGTGTGGTATTATTTATTGTAAAATTTGGATTGGGTTTTGGCAACACCGTTACCGTTTGTGTAATGCTATCTTTACAACCATTTGTGTTAGTAACCACTAATTTAATGGTATAGGTTCCAACTGAACTAAAGCTTTTTGTAGGGTTTGTTAATGTAGAAGTAGTTCCATCGCTAAAACTCCATAAATAGCCATTTGGTATGGCTGTTGAAGTATTATTTAGAACAAAATTATTTCCATTTAAACATTGACTAGCATTGTTAATTCCGAATGAAGCAAGTGGTTTAACTAATACATTCACTGTATTAGTGATACTATCTTTACAACCATTGGCATTTGTTGCAATCAATTTAACCACATAAGTACCTGCCAAATTGTAAGTATAAAATGCGTTATTGGTATTACTTACCCCACCATCGCCAAATTGCCACTCAAATGAAGTTGCACCAGTACTATTATTGGTAAAACTATAGCTATTGCCTACTACACATTGATTATTGTTATTTATTACAAATGAAGCAGTTGGTTTTGTAACTACTTGAATATTTTGTGTAATACTATCTTTACAACCATTTGTAGTAGTAACAACCAATTTCACAGGAAAAGTACCAAGAGAACTATATGTATAAGATGGATTTTGTAATGATGAACTTCCTCCATCTCCAAAACTCCAAGCATAAGAAGCAATTATTCCTGTTGAATTATCAGTAAATACAAAATTATTACCTGTTAAACACTGTGCAGGGTTATTGATAATAAATGCAGGAGTTGGTTTATCTGAAACCGTAACAGTTTGTGCCACACTATCTGTGCAACCATTTGCACCAGTAACAACTAGTTTTACTACATAAACACCAGCACTTGCATAAGTTTTTGTAGCATTTAAACTTGTTGCAGTAGTGCCATCACCAAAACTCCACAACTGTGATACTTGCCCTGTTGAGTTGTTGGTAAACAAAAAACTATTACCTAGTATACATTGTGCGTTATTATTAATTGAAAAATTTGGTATAGGTTTTTGTAATATGTTAATATTTTTTGATAAACTGTCTTTACATCCATTATTACTTGTAGCTACTAATTTAATTGTGTAGTTGCCTGCTGTGTTATAAGATTTAATTGGATTTAAATTTGTTGAACTTGTAGCATCTCCAAAATTCCAGTTATAAGTAACAGTTCCATTAGTTATACTAGATAAATTTGTTAACCCAATTGGGGTATTTAAACAAGAATTTGAAAAACTAAAATCAACTGTTGGATTAGGATTTACTGTTACAGTTTGTGAAGCACTATCAACACATCCATTTGTGCCATTTGCATAAAGTTTTACTAAGTAATTGCCGGTAGTTGCATAAGTTTTACTTGGGTTGGCAATAGCAGCTGTAGTGCCATCTCCAAAAATCCAATTGTAGCTATTTATTAAACCTGTAGTATTATTAGTAAAGTTAAATTGATTTCCATTGATACACTGACTTGCATTATTTACAGAAAATGCAACTGTAGGTTTTGCCAAGATAGTTATATTTTGTGTTAAACTATCCTTACAACCATTGTTATTTGTAACTACCAGTTTTACAGGATAGTTTCCGGCTGCTGCATAAGCTTTTGTAGGATTTAATTGTGTTGAGGTTGATCCATCTCCAAAACTCCATAAATATGTTAATGTACCTACACCTACTGTTGAGGTGTTGTTAAACTGCAAACTTGTACCACTACAAAAATTAGTAGCAGAAGTATTAAAACCAACATTAGGTTTTTCTGATACTTGTACAACTTTAGTAATGCTATCTGTACAGCCACCAACTTCAGTTACTTTAAGTTTTACATTATAAATTCCTACAGCATTATAACTATTAGAGGCGTTTAATGTATTTGCAAAATTTCCATCACCAAAACTCCAACTACTACTAGCCAAATTTCCTATAGATGTATTGGTAAAAATAAAGTTGTTGCCTCCCAAACATTGCGTTGCATTGTTTATGGTAAAGTTAGGAATTGGCGAAACTGTAACATTTTGAGTTATACTATCATTGCAACCATTACTTCCAATTAATAAAAGTTTTACTGCAAAAACACCATTTGTAGGATAATTATAATTGGAAATGCTTGTTGAATTACTTGTAACACCGTTTCCCAAACTCCAAATTTGATTTACAAAACTTCCAGTTGAAGTATTGGTAAAATTAAAATTGTTGCCACTAAAGCATTGGCTAGCATTATTTATTGTAAACGAAGCAGTTGGTTTAAGGCTAATATTTACAGTTTGAGTTATACTATCCTTGCAACCATTATCACTAGTAGCCACAAGTTTTATGTTTTTGCTACCCGTAGTTGTATAGGTTTTTGTTGGTAATGCTGCTGTAGATGTACTTCCATCTCCAAAATCCCAAAAATAATTTAAAGTTCCACTAGATATGGTTGAATTATTAGCTTGAATAATAGAACTATTAATGCAAGATTGGTTAGTTGTAAATGCAACTGTAGGTTTAGGATTTACGATAACTTGTTTTACAATACTATCCTTACAGCCATTATTTCCTGTAGTAACTAATTTAACATTAAAGTTACCTGCTGTATTATAAACTCTTAAGGCATTAGTTCCTATTGTAGTAGAGCCATCTCCAAAACTCCAAATATTGCTTGAAATTGTTCCAGTTGACGTGTTTTGAAAGGTGAAACTATTGCCATTTAAACATTGAACAGCATTATTAATGTTAAAATTTGCTGTAGGCGTTGGATTGATAGTTAAGTTAAAACCATTATCTGCACTTACTGTATTTGGTGCAGAACTTAAAATTCTTATTCTATAACCGTTTCCAAAAGCAGTATTTAAAGGAATAGTAACATTAATACTCCCAGCATTTACAGAAGCAAGGGTGCCAATAGTAACTGGACTATTAAACAAACCTACAGCATTACTTAGCTGAACAGTAAAAATGTTGCCAGCATCTACACAATCGCTAAAAGTGAAGGGAACTGTAAAACTATTGCCAGCACAAAATGGCCCATTTGGTATTGTTCCAATAGAAATTATTGGATTACAAGGTGCCAACACAATTTTTGTATCAGTCTTTTCGTTATTAGTGTTACCAAACAGTTTTGCATTAATTCCAACTGTAAGCAATAAAAAAAATAAACTTTTGTACATGCGACTATTCTTTAATGAAGTTGCCTTCTATTAATTTAAATTTTGTTTGCATGGGTAACAGACTGCAACTTACAAACTATTGGAGGCGTTTTGCAGGTTGCATTAAACTGTGTAAAAATACAACTTTTAACTTATCAATAACTTACTAAAATTGTGCCATCCTTTATTTGAGGGGGATTTTATTATTTTTGCAGCTTATGAGCCTGAATTTAAAATCCATAAAATTAACATGGAGTAAAAGTATAGCAAATAAAAATTTTAGATCATTGCTTATACTTGGATTAGTTCTATTTTTAGTAATCCTTGTTATTTTTCCATTATTTTTTAATTTCATAGAAACCAGAAAAGGAA
Source organism: Chitinophagaceae bacterium (assembly GCA_049242865.1). Classification (GTDB taxonomy): domain Bacteria; phylum Bacteroidota; class Bacteroidia; order Chitinophagales; family Chitinophagaceae; genus CAIVPM01. The sequence continues at coordinate 4,947 of JBMLOR010000087.1, forward strand.
TTCAACTAAACGATGTTGTTCTCAATATCTTTCCTGCAATAAATTTATCACTACCTATTTTTATAATTATTTGGAGCACTGCTGTTTTATTAATAATTGAAGCCATAAAAAGTCCAAAATTATTATTTGGCTTTTTATGGGGCTTTATTTTATTAAGTGTTAGTAGAATTGCAACCATAAGTTTGGTGCCATTAGAGGCCCCTAAAAATTTAATCCCATTAATCGACCCATTAAGCAATACATTTTATGGTGGAAAATTCTTAACAAAAGACCTTTTTTATAGTGGTCATACAGCAACTCAACTACTTATTTACTTTCATTTTGAAAAAAAATGGCAAAAAACGTGTGCACTAGTGGCTTCTTTTTTAATTGGAATAATGGTACTAATTCAACATGTACATTACACTATTGATGTAGTTTTTGCTTTTGTTTTTGTTCCAATTATTTATTTTATTAATAAAAAATATATTCTAAGTAAAATTTAGAAAATTCATAATCAATTGTATATCAATTGATTAATATATCATTTTTAAAATTTAACATTTTTTAAATTTACTTTTTGGGTTACTATTTTCTTAAAACTTAATTAACTTCAATTCTTAGCACGATTGTTGTAAAAAGAAGTGACTTGAGAAAATGATTTAGCAAATCATCTTCCCCAAAAAAAACAAAATGAAAAAAATTTTATTTTTCAGCATTATAATTTCCCTTTTAGCATTTACTACTTTAAATGAAGTTGGTAATTATAATAAATTGAATTTTAATGTTCAAGATACCACTTTACCTAAAAAAGACTCAAATTATACTGCAAACACAATTCAAGACACTACTGAAAAAGTAAGCCCTATTTTAGATTCTGCTACTTCAATTAAGTATTATTATGGAATTGCAAGCTTTTATAGCAAAAATTTAGAAGGAACCCCAACTTCTACACAAGAAATTTTTAGGCATAGTAAGTTAACATGTGCTAGCAACAGATTTAAATTAAACACTTGGCTAAAAGTAACCAACTTAAGTAATGGCAAATCGGTAATAGTTAGAGTAAACGATAGAATGCACCCTAGAATGGATAAAAAAGGTAGAATAGTTGATTTAAGTATTAGTGCTGCTAAAAAATTAAACTTTATTGAACGTGGAATTACTAAAGTAAAGGTTGAAGTAGTAGCTAAACCTACAAAACTATAAACACCAAATAATATTTTAACATTATTTGTTATTTTAAAATCTCGTCACTTATTTTTGCAAATATAAAAAAAATGATTATGAAGAAAATCTATTTGATTTTTAGTGTTTTATTTACTGCTAATTTGGTATTGGCACAAACTCCTCCTGTGAGTTACAAAAAGCAGCCTTCTTTAGGAATTAGCTTTTTCATGAAAGATTACCCTACACCTGCTGCAATTAAAAACTCAAGCATCTCTGCAGTTTTAAGAGATAACAAATGGACAAAATTTGGCAACATGATTCCTGGTTTGTCTGTTAACTATTTAACTGGTTTAAGTGAGCAAGTAGATTTTGCTGCTAACTTAGGTGGTAGTTTTGGTAGATACCCTTTTAAACCAAACACAGTAACTGCTCCAAATAAAGATGGATTTTTACTAACTTTAGATGCAAACTTGAACATCAAATTATTAAGCGACAAATACTTTTTAGTTCCTTATGCAACAGTTGGTGTAGGTGCTAGCATGTACGAAGGAACATATTTTGCTGCTTATATGCCTATAGGTGCTGGCTTACAATTTAATTTAGGAAGTGGTACTTTTTTAAACTTAACTGCTGTTAGTCAAACTTCTGTAACTGATTTATCTACAGAAAGTTATAACTATGGTTTAGGTTTTGTATCTTCTATTAAAGACAAACCGGCTCCAGTTCTTGCTCCTACTCCAGTTGATGTTGATACTGATGGAGATGGAATTTTCGACAGTAAAGATAAATGTCCTACTGTAAAAGGTACTGTAAAATACGATGGTTGTCCAGTTCCTGATACTGATGGTGATGGAATTAATGATGATAACGATAAATGTCCTAAAGTTAAAGGCACTGCAAAATATGATGGTTGCCCAGTTCCTGATACTGATGGCGATGGTATAAATGATGAAGAAGACAAATGTCCTAGCCAAAAAGGTACAGCAAAATACAAAGGTTGTCCAATCCCTGATACTGATGGCGATGGTATAAATGATGAAGAAGACAAATGTCCTTCAGTAGCTGGTGTAGCACGTTACCAAGGTTGTCCAGTTCCTGATACAGATAAAGATGGTATCAACGACGAAGAAGATAAATGTCCTAACACTGCAGGTGTAGCTAGCAATAATGGTTGTCCAGATTTAAAAGCACAATACAATTTCCAAGCTAATAACATTCAATTTAACACAGGAAGTGCTACTTTAACTAAAACTGCAATTGCTGAGTTAAATAAATTAGCAGCTATTTTAAGTGAGCATGCTGAAATTAAAAAAGTTTCTATCGAAGGTCATACAGATAACACTGGTAAAGCTGAGGCAAACCAAAAATTATCTGACCGTAGAGCTGCAGCAGTACAAGCTTACTTAGTTAAAAAAGGTGTAGATGCTAGCCGTTTAAGTAATGCTGGTTTTGGTGATACTAAACCAGTTGGCGATAATGCAACTAAAGATGGTAAAGCTCAAAACAGAAGAGTAGAATTTAAAGTTGGTGAATAAGAATTTATTCCTTACAACATAAAATTAAAATGCCTCGATTTATCGGGGCATTTTAATTTTATGAACTTATATTTTTGTAATATGAAAAAAGCGTTTTTATTTTTATTATTAAGCTCATGCTTAGCTCAACTTAATGCTCAATATAACTTAAGAATTGTAGTAAATACAATAGCCACAAAACAAGAAGAAGATATTTATGTAGCTGGCAACTTTAATAACTGGAACCCAAAAGATGAAAATTATAAACTTAAACCATTTGCTGGTGGGCGTAAAGCAATTGTAATTAAAGATGTTTCGGCAGGTACTTATGTTTTTAAACTTACACGAGGAAGTTGGGACAAAGTAGAATGTACAGCAGATGGCTTTGATATTGCTGATAGAAAAATTGAACTTAATTCCGACGAGGCAGTTAATTGTGATGTATTGGGTTGGAAAGATAATTATCCTAAAAAAGCAAAACCTTACACAGCTTCTCCCCAAGTTAAAATAATTGATACAGCATTTAATATTCCTATTTTAAATCGTACAAGAAGAATTTGGATTTACTTACCCAAATCATACGCATCAAGCAATAAAACTTATCCAGTTTTATATATGCACGATGGACAAAATTTATTTAATGAGCAAACTGCTGCTTTTGGCGAATGGGGTGTTGATGAATGCTTAGATAGCTTACAAAAAATTAGTGGTAAAGAGTGTATTGTTGTTGGCATTGACCATGGTGGCGATAAAAGACTAACAGAATACATGCCTTATGATTTTACAGATAAAAAAAACATAAAAGAAGGTGAAGGGAAAATTTATCTTGATTTTTTAACTAATAATTTAAAACCGTTTATCGATAAAAAATATAGAACAAAAAAAGATCAAGCTAATACTTACATTGCAGGAAGCAGTTTAGGTGGATTAATTAGTTTTTATGCCATACTGCAACATCCAACAGTTTTTGGCGGTGCTGGAATATTTTCGCCAGCATTTTGGATAAATCCATTAACGGCAAAAGATGCTAGTAGTTTTAATAATCCATTACCAATAAAACTATTTTTTTATGGTGGAGGTAAAGAAAGTGCTACCATGATAACAGACATGAATAAGATTGCAGATATTATCGAACAAAAACAAAACTATAAAGTTTTGCGAGTAGTAAATCCAATTGCAGAACACAATGAAAAAGCTTGGCGTAAAGAATTCGCAAATTTTTATCTGTGGATAATAAAATAGATTTTTTTAGAACAAAAAGCAGCATATTTGCATAAAACCTAATCTTGGATTTGGTTACCCATTACGAAAAAAGATTATTGTCTTGAACATCAAGGCTTAAAAAATTTTGTAAACAAGAAAAAAGAAAAAGCTATCATGCTTACACAAACTATTAATAGTAACTGTAATAATCAAATAAATAATACCACTGTTGCTTCTAAACGAATATTTGACATTATAGTTAGTTTAATACTTTTACCATTTGCATTGCCTATAATTCTTATTGGAGCATTAGTAATGGTGGTAACTTCAAAAGGCCCTGCATTTTTTACTCAACAAAGAGTTGGTTTAAAAGGAAAAGCATTTACCATGTTCAAATTAAGAACCATGGTACACTCTAAAGAAGGTTACATTAATCATACAGTTAAAAACGATGCCAGAATCACTAAAGCTGGGGCTTTTTTAAGAAAAACTAAGATTGACGAACTTCCACAACTTTTAAATGTTCTTAAAGGTGATATGAGCCTAATTGGCCCAAGACCCGAACGTGTTGAAATTGTAGAACAATACAAAAAAATAAACAACAATTACAACCTTAGGCATCAAGTTAGGCCAGGAATCACTGGTTGGGCTCAAGTAAATAAACCTTTAGCAACTCCTGAAGAAAATCTAGAGAAATTAGAGTACGATTTATATTACATCAACAATTATTCTGTAAAACTTGATGTTCAAATATTAGCAAAAACAGTTGGTGTAGTAAAAAAACTGGAAAGTCTTTAAATATCACTTAATACAATTTTGTAAAAAAGATGAACTAAGGTTCATCTTTTTTATTGCATATTTGCCTTATGAAATTAGTAAGTTATCTATTCAATGGCCAAGATCAATTGGCATTTTTACATGATGATTTTCTTTATAATTGTGATGAATGCCATCCTGAATTACCAGGAAACATGAACATGTTTCTTCAATTTTGGGAAGAAACATATCCAATTGCAGCACAAGTAAACGAAGCCTTGAAACAAGGAAAAGTTACAGCAAACAGAACTATTGCTTATAAAGAAGCTAAAATTTTAGCACCAATTCCATTTCCTACAAGTTGTAGAGATGGCTATGCATTTAGGCAACATGTAGCTGCTGCACGACGAAACAGAGGTGTGCCAATGATTGAAGAATTTGACCAATATCCAATTTTTTACTTTACCAATCACAATAGCATACAAGGCCCTGGAGAAATTAAATGTATGCCAGATCATTTTAAAAAATTAGATTTTGAACTAGAAGCCGCTATAGTAATTTGTAAAACTGGTAGAAACATTAAAGCTTCAGAGGCTGATGAGTATATTGGTGGTTTGATGATTATGAATGATATGAGTGCAAGAACATTGCAAATGGAAGAAATGTTGCTAAATCTTGGCCCTGCTAAAGGAAAGGATTTTAGCACAGTTATTGGCCCTACTTTGGTTACTTTAGATGAACTAGAAGCTGCTGTGGTAGCTTGCAAGCCAAATCATATTGGCAAAGCTTGGAATTTAACCATGACATGTAAAGTGAATGGTATAGAAGTAAGTAGAGGAAATGTTGCTGAAATGGATTGGACTTTTGCTGAAATTATTGAACGTGCAAGCTATGGCGTAACACTACATGCAGGTGATGTAATAGGAAGTGGAACTGTTGGAACAGGATGTTTTTTAGAATTGAATGGAACAGGTAAATTAAATAACCCAAACTACCAAGAACAGTGGCTACAAGAAGGTGACATAGTAACCATGGAAATTGAACACCTAGGAGTTTTAGAAAATACAATAGTTAAAGAAGAAAGTGACTTTAGTATTCTTTCTTTAAAAAAGAAATAAATCTTTATTACTTTCCTTGGTGTGGAATTAATACTTTAAACATTGCTCTGATTTCTTGCATATCATCATGCACAATATCATCTTTAGGTATTAAAAAAAAGGCTTTATCGTTGAAATACAAATGAAAAAAATTAGGACTTTCAATAAAGTGAGTAAACTTACTCCAAGCCCAATTTACCTCTCCTTTTGAATTTTGAATATGCAAATAATCGTCTGTAAATTTTACACTAAACCCAGTTTTAAAAGTATCCGACTTTTTATAAATACTGTAAGGCAAAATATACCAAATACTCAAAAGTATCACCAACCAAAGCACAGCACTCAGTAAAAATGGCTCAGGCCTTACTTTATGCAAGTAAAATAAAACTGCAGCAACCACAGCAAAAACATTCACAAATATCATTAACACCTTTATTTCTTTTTTTGATATAAAATGATATCTCAATGCTTGTATTACTTTTGCTTTATTGTAAGAAAAATTTATTTGCATGGCACAAATGTATAATTATAGTTATTTGATAAGAACAATAGATGAATACATTTGTTATATAAATAAAAACAAAATGAAATATTTATTAGCAGTTGTAGCTTTTATTGGATTACAAGCATTTTCTACTAACAGTAAAAAAACAGGTATTCACCAATTTTCTATTAAAAGTATCGAAGGAAAAAAAATTGATTTTAGTAGTTTTAAAGGAAAGAAAATTTTAATTGTTAACACAGCCTCAGCTTGTGGCTATACCAAACAATATGCTGCTTTGCAAAAATTATATACAGATTACAAAGACAAATTAGTAGTTGTAGGATTTCCTTGTAACCAATTTGGTGCACAAGAAAGTGGAACTGAACAAGAAATTAAACAGTTTTGTACGGCACGATTTGGCGTAACTTTTCCCTTAACTACAAAAATTGATGTAAAGGGCGATAATCAAAATAACATATACAAATGGCTTTGCAATAAATCTGAAAATGGCGTTTTAGATGCTACCATTCAATGGAATTTCAATAAATTTTTAATTGATGAAAATGGAAAACTACTAGCTTATTTTCCTAGTAAAGTAACTCCTGATAGTGAAGAAATTACTAAATTTTTAAAATAAGATTTCATGTATTTTATTAAAAAAGTCGGCTTTTTAAAGCCGACTTTTTTAATTGTATTTTAGTAATAAAAGATGAAGAGCTGAACAACTGTTGAGTTAACATCCCTACGATGATTTTCCTTCCAAAAAACTTAAAATTGCAGCTTCATAACCAAACAATCCTAAGCCACAAATTACACCTTTTGCTTTGCTCGATACAAAACTGTGTTTACGAAATTCTTCTCTTGCATGGATGTTTGAAATATGCACTTCAACAGTTTTACATGGCACAGCAGCAATAGCATCTGCAATAGCAACTGAGGTATGTGAGTAGCCTGCAGGATTTATAATAATGCCATCACAAATAAATCCATTTTCTTGAATGCTATTTATTAATTCGCCTTCGATATTGCTTTGAAAATAAGTAAGTTTTAGGTTAGAAAATTTTGCTTGCAATAACTTTAAGTAATCTTCAAAACTTTCTTTACCGTATATATCAACTTCCCTTTTTCCTAATAAATTTAAATTTGGACCATTAACAATATGTAAGTGCATGTTTTAAATTTTTAGTTGAGTAAAGCAACAAAATCATCAAACAAATATCTACTATCGTGAGGGCCTGGTGTGGCTTCTGGATGATATTGAACACTAAAGGCTTTTTTACCTTTTATTCGAATTCCCTCAATACTATTATCATTAAGGTTAAGGTGTGTAACTTCAACTTTATCACTATTTTGTACAGCTTCTGGCAATACACCAAATCCATGATTTTGAGTAGTAATTTCACAACGACCAGTAATGATATTTTTTACAGGATGATTTAAGCCTCTGTGGCCATGGTGCATTTTAAATGTTGGAATATCGTTTGCCAAAGCTAACAATTGATGGCCTAAGCAAATGCCAAAAACTGCTTTACCGTCATTCAAAATTTCTTTAATAGTTTCAATAGCATAAGGCATTGAGGCAGGGTCGCCAGGGCCATTTGAAATAAAATAACCATCTGGGTTAAAAGCTTTTAACTCACTAAAAGTTGTTTTAGCAGGAAATACTTTTACATGTACATCTCTTTCAACCAAACAGTTTAAAATATTTTGCTTAATACCAAAATCTAAAACTGCAACTTTTTTTTCAGCAGCAGTATTACCTAATTCGTACACTTGTGGTGTGCTAACTGTGCTAGCTAATTCTAAACCATCCATATTTGGGCAAGCATCTAAAATAGTCTTAAGCTCAGCAACATCATCAATTTCAGACGAAATAATACAGTTCATTGCACCTTGTGTACGAACATGAGCCACCAAAGCTCTTGTATCTACACCATCAATAGCTACAATATTATTTTCTATTAAATATTCTTGCAAATTTCCATTGGCCTGTATTCTACTAAATTGCTCCTCTAAATTGCGGGCAATTAGGCCTTTAATTTTTACACTGCTACTTTCAACATCACTTGCTTTAACGCCATAATTACCTACATGCACATTGTTCATAATTACAACTTGGCCTGTGTAACTTGGGTCAGTAAAAACCTCTTGATAGCCTGTCATTCCTGTATTAAAACAAATTTCTCCGGTAGTAGTGCCAATTTTTCCAAATGCTTTGCCATGTAAAACATGACCATCGGCTAATAATAAAGTTGCTTTAGAAAAGTTATTTGTCATTGCAGTGTTCATTTGGGATGCAATATTAAAGCCTTTAAGTGTATATTGAGCTATCAATAAAATTTAGTGCAAAACATTTTTGAAACATCAACAACACAGTTTCAATGTAGCTTCAGTCACCTGCTTTACGTTGCAAGTCCTCGTTTTTTTGCTTTGGGCAAAAAAACTGTGGGCTTTCCACTACAATCAGGGTTAAATTCAGGTAATGAACATCTATTTAGCATTTACTATGTCTTCCAAATCTTCATCATCACTTATATGATTCATTTCCCTGATAATTTGAGGATATCGCCAAGCAACCCTCCTACTCATTGGGTTTACACTAAATATTTTTGGGTTAGGAAAACAAGCAACAATTTTTGCTGCTTCTTCTTTAGTTAAATTTTTGGCACTTTTTTTAAAATAATGTTGGGCAGCTGCCTCAATACCAAACACACCTGGCCCCATTTCAATAGTATTTAAATACACTTCTAAAATTCTTTTTTTGCTCCAACACAACTCAATTAAAAAGGTAAAATAAAACTCAGGTGCCTTACGTATATATTTACTTACACCAGTTCCCTGCCATAGAAAAACATTTTTTGCAACTTGCTGTGATATGGTACTTGCACCACCACCTAAAGGGGTTTTAGATTTTTTACGTCGCTTACTAGGCTTGGGTTTCAGGCTTTTTTCAATGGCATCCCAATCAAACCCATTATGATCGGCAAATGCTTGATCTTCGCTAGCAATAGCTGCCCATTTAATATTTTTGCCCATATCTTCCCAACTTATATAATCTCGTTTTAAACCATAGCTAAAACTGTTACTTAATTGAGTAATAGTAATGGGTGGCATAATTACTATACACAAAACGGTATAAATTAAAGAACTTACAAAAGCCCAGAAAAAAATTTTTTTAATGAATTTGAAGAAACTTTTCATATATAAAATAGCCTTGCAAGGTTAATAAATTAAATACAGTTTTTTGCTTTTAAAGCTATTCTGAAAAAAATAAAAAACAATACAAACAAAAATTACTACGGTAAATAACAGAAATTTTTAATCTTATTTCAAATATTTTTTATTGTTTATCAATAAATATTAATTATATATTTGCAAAAAAAAGAAAATGAAAAAAGAAACAAAGTTTACTTGGAACTTGATAAAATTATTTTGCTGGCTAATTTTTGCTGGGCTTTGTGTACAAACAGGGGCATTGCTATTTAATTACATCTACAGCATATTTAAACCTATTGCTGCCGAAAATTTATATTTAGGCTTAAACCTAAAATCTGTTTATAGCCAAAACCTCTACATTTATAGTTGCTTATTTAGTTTAATAATCACAATTTCATTTATTAAAGCATATATTTTTTATCTTGTACTTAAACTATTTAAAATACTAAATTTCGAAAAGCCATTTAGTGTAAGTGTTGCCAACATTATCTCAAAAATTAGTTATTTAGGATTTGGTGTAGGCATTGTAAGTTATATTTCAACTAAATACAATCATCAACTTATTAAAAAAGGATTTGATACGGGAGATGTTAGTAATTTTTGGAATGATAGTTTTGCATACTTAATGCTATCGGCAATACTATTTGTAATTGCATTAATTTTTGACAAAGGAATTGAATTACAAAACGAAACCGACTTAACAATTTAATTATGGCAATTGTAGTAAATGTAGATGTGATGATGGCAAAAAGAAAAATGTCGTTAAACGAATTAGCTTCTAAAGTAGATTTAACCTTATCTAATCTTTCGATATTAAAAACTGGCAAAGCAAAAGCTATAAGATTTAGCACATTAGAGTCTATTTGCAAAGCATTAAACTGCCAACCGGGAGATATTTTAGAATTTGTTGAAGATGAAAAACAAGTTACACATGAAACTTTACTTACAACTAGGACAAACCCCTGAAACAGTAAAATTAACTTGGGTAACGGTGTAATTTTTTGGCATTAAAAAACTAGGTTCTACGGTTTCTAAACAAGTAACTTTTTTACAAGTAGTGCAACTAAAGTGAACGTGGTTATGACTATGTTTATGGGAGCAACTTTTGCTACAACTTGCATATTTTACAACGCCATCTACATTAATAATTTTATGAAGCAACCCTTCATCTACCAATCTATCAAGAACTCTATAAATGGTTACTCTATCACATAAACCATTTAATGCAGCTTGTATTTCAATATGCGATAATGCATTGTTTGCTTTATCTATTACACTTAAAATTTCTGTTTTTGCAACTGTGTTTCGCATACTATTAATTAATGCAAATAAAATACTTTAGTAAATACAGATACATAAATTCAATAAAATAAAGATGAACTATAATTATGTTAAACAAAAAAGAGTAAGCTAGTAATAACTAACTTACTCTTTTAAAGTTGAAAAAAAATATATTATCTATAAGGCAATACTCTTGTATTGCTAACACCACTTGCATTAGTGAAAGTTACTTTAAAAAATCCTGCACAATCACCCACACCAACAGGGTTTCCACTTGCATTTAAGCCAAGTGCTACTTGTACTGATGAACTGCCTACAAAGTTTGTAACATTGCCAGCTGTTGGTCTCCACAAACCACAAAAAGTATTTGACTTTATTGTACTGTTTATAACTGTTTGATAGGCACGTGCAAAGCGAGTATTACCCCAAGATTCAGTATTTGCTTTAGCATTTATGGTAGTATCTCCTACAACTTCATAATTAAATTTACGAGGAGTACTTGAGTATGTAATTGTAGTAGTTTTAGCTGTATTCCAATTTGCAGTTTTAGTGCCCAAGCTATCAACAAAAGTTGCAGTTAAGCCTGTTGAACCTGTTCTTACTTTATGCACTAATGAACTTACTAAACCTTGTTGTAATCTAAAATGATTGCCACCGTTTACATTGGTAATAAAACGTTGACCATTAATTTCAACTGATTTATTTCTACAAACATTTTCTACTTTAAAATTATTAAATGTTAGTTTTAAAGTGGCACCTGGTTCTATCCATCTTGTAGCATTTACTAATTCAACAGTAATACTTCCTGTACGTTTTCTACAACCATTAACTCTACCATTAAATGTAATGGTAATGGTTCTTGCACCACCACCTGGATTAGTAGTGTCAGTGTCGAAAGAAAGTGCACCACCGCCTAAAATATTACCTACTCCACAAAATCTTGCACTTGAAGAAGCTGTGTTGGTAGCATCATCATCTACAGATTCTGTTTCACTACTCATCATTTCTGAATCTTCAGACTGAGTTTGCATTTGTACTTCTTCTGTAACTGCATTTTCTTCAGAAGTAGATTTTTTACAACTAAACATTAAAATTGAAAGGGTACAAGCTAATAAAAAGTAGCTCTTAAAGATTTGTTTTTGCATGATTTTATATTTTAATAGTGACGAATACACTCAAGACCCAATCTTTTTAAGGAAGTTTAAATACTTGGGAAAAATATTAAAAATTATATTTTAAACTTACCATAAAATTTCGTCCAGGTGCAGAAATTCCACTTGCAAAATAACGATAATGGATATCGAAAATATTTTCAAGGCTTGCCTGCATAGAAATAGTTTGCTTAATCTGCAATGCAATTCTTGCATTAAAAGTTACCCAGCTTGGCATTCCATCAATAGTTGCATACTGTAAATTATCTTCCCCGCTAGGGCTATAATCTTTTAATTTCTTCCATCCATTAAACAAAGAAAATACTTCTGCCTGCCAGCTGTTTTGTTTATGCAAAATACTTACTTTACCATAAGCAGGTGGTACATGGTCTAGTGGAACAGTAACGCCAAGATTTGAATAACGTCCATAAGTATAAGTGTAAACAGCTTGCAATGTTGTACTTGGAAAAATTAAAGCACTAGCCTGCACACTATATCCATTTATAAATGCAGTAGCTTTATTTTGTGGGGCAACAACCATACTTCTTATTCCATTATAATTTATACTATCTAAACCGTTAAACTTAAACTTATCTACTGCAATAGCATTTGCAAACAAGGTATAAAAAGCTGTTGCACCAAAACTAAATTTTTTATTATAATAAAAATAACTAACCTCTGTATTATAAGTATACTCAGGCTGTACATTGGTATTTGGCACCACTACTCTACCAACATTTGTTTCAAAAACTTTGCTCAAATCATCCACATTTGGGCTTCTAAAACCACTACTTAGTAAAAACGAAAGTTTACTTTTTTCCTTTGCATAAACTAATCCAATATTACCTGTAACAGCAAAATTGCGTTGATCAGCTGTATTAAATGGCAAACGCATAATACTTGTATCGGCAAAACGTGCATTTAACGATACATAATTTAAACGCAAGCCACTGTTTAAAGTAAATTTATCATTAAACTTATAAATATATTGGGTGTATAATGCAAGGCTGCCCATGTTTGTAGGACCATCGGCATATCTTGTTTGAATTTTACTTTTTATACCTGTTGCAATATTTACACGCTCAGCTGTGCTGCTAACAAAATTTGTATAAGCATCTATACCAGCATGTAACTCATGTTTTGTGCCAGTATGTTTTGCATCTATCGTTACACCAAAAACATTTACACGCTCCCATCTAAAATCTTTGTTATTACTTTTAAATCTTCGTGTAACTCTGCTTTCTTCAATAGCTTGATAATTTGCCATCACGTTTACTTGATTAAAAAAAGAGTTCATATTTTTTTGACTAAAATTATAAGCCACTAAATTTCTAAACTGTGGCCCATAGTACCATTCAGCAAAAGCTGGAGTTGATCCAACGGTTTCACTTAATCTATCATAACGTGGCAAATCGTTTGTATTGCTTAACTGAAAATTTAGTATATGTTGGGTATTGTTATTTGGTTGAAACAAAAATTTTTGAGTTACATCAATTTGCTTATAACCACTTGGACTTTGCCTATTGGGATTTGTATTGATGAATGCACTATCTGTATTTCCAAAACGTTGCACCACAAAGTTTTTTTTACCAAATTCAGGATATGCATTACTGCGATTTTTTCCTTGAATTACGTCTCCAAAACTTCCATAAGTAACACTTGTAAAACTTGCAAATTGCTTGCTTCCGATATTGAATTGAACATTACTTCGAGCCTCTTCTATAGCACTACTATAACGCATAGTAGCACTTCCATTTACTTTTGTTTTTTTTGTTAAAGTGGTAGTTGGATTTTTAGTAATCATATTAATAACTCCACCTAATGCATCACTCCCAAATAAGGTAGAAGATGGGCCATACAAAACATCAATTCTATCTAAAACCATATTATCAACAGTAATAATGTTTTGTAAATGACCAGCCCTATAAATGGCATTATTCAACCTTACACCATCTACCATAAGTAAAATTCTACTTGCTTCAAAACCTCTTATAATTGGACTTCCTCCTCCTTGTTGACTTTTTTGCACAAACACAGCACCTGAATTTATTAATGCATCGGCTGTGTTTGCCTGAAAATTTAATAATGATTTATTGTTGATAGTAACAATAGATTGTGCTACACGTTTTCGCTTTTCAGGAAACTTATAGGTGTTTACCAAAACCTCATTTAAATTAGAAGTTGTAGTATCTAGTTGTTGAGCAGATATATATGTTGGAATAATAGCTAGTGCTATTAATAAAAATTTCATTGTGATTGATTTTAAACAAATAAATTGACTAAAAGATATATCCACTTAGGCAATCAATAAACATCCACATTATGTTTTGTAATGTGAATCCGCATGAATTATCATTAAATAAGCTACAATTAAATGCACTTATTTAAAAGCATAAAAAAGTTTAAGCTTTTAAGTATAGCTACTTACTAAGCTTAATTAATAAAAAGTTGTTTAAACTAAACAACTGCTGGTGGTTTATCTTTATTGAAACTGAGATGCAAAAGCCTACCTTGTTGGTAAAATAAATTATACTTATTAGCGTTGTTTTTACAAAATTTAAACTCAAATAGCAAACCATTATGGTTACTAATCAACTGTTTTAAAAAGCCAGAAATTAAATGTTGTTTTTTGCCAAATGGGTTATTGGCTTTATCTATTTTTTGCCATATAGCATCTTCAGTTTTATCATACAATCCAGATATCGTAATATGTTCAGAAGATTCGGCAACAATTTGTTTAACATCAAACAATTGATTATTAACAATTAATTCATGCTGTTTTTCAAGCCAAATAATACTACGCTTACTTAGTGTTATCACTAGTAAACTACTGTCTTCTAACTTATTTTTCATTTCCATTTTTATTTGCCAATGGCATACAAATAATTCAATGGCTTTAGCAAATGGAATTGCCATTATTATAATAAAAAATAAAGCTGTGCATTGTTTTTTTAACACCAAACAAATGTAAAGGAGTATAAATTACAAGCCAATAATTGTTCTTCCAAATCGTGAGTTGGTAGAAGCAATGGCAACCAATTCATCATGCCTTCCACTAAAACTTCTATAATACACTAAAACAGAATAGTAATTTTCGGTTTCCCAATAATTTCCTTCGGTAAGTTCAGCATCGGCCAATGCATTTTTTTTGGCTTCTTTAGCTAAGTATTGATAGCTATAAAATCCTTGTTTAAGCATTAAAGTTTTTTCGTAAACACCTTTTTCTTGATTAAAGTTCATTAATGATTTTTGACCAATTACATTGCCTGTTAATTCTCCATTTAAATGAATTTCTTGATTTTGTAGTGGTTGATTTTTTTCTGGCACATAGGTAAACACCACACTAGCGTAATCTGTTTGCCACCATGGGTTTACATTGTCTGTAGTAGTTATATTGTACCAACCATCAAAATCTCTATAAAACAAATAACGTTGATTGGTTCTTGGTCCTTCAGGTTTTACATATACTGTAGTTTTATTGCCATTAATTTCTTTCCGTTGTATAAAATCACTTTCAAACCTTATACTACGCATATCAACCCATCTATGTTCTTTACTTGCAGGAAAAAGACAATCCATTTCACCGTTATATTCAATCATTTTATCACGTATAAATGCTGGTTGTAAATTTGTTTTTAAATTGTCCCACCTATTGTTTTGCATCACTACAACCTTAACTTGTTGTAAAATGTTAAATAAATTTAGTTTTGAAGTATTTATACTAAACTGTATTCGTTGGTGCGTTTTAAACTTATCACCATTAAAAGGTTGCAACACTTGTAATCCAACAGCAGCAAGGTTTTCAACTACATACATTCGTTTTACAAATGCTAGTTGATTGGTATCACTATTTAAAAAAACTTTTAGTAAATAATTACCACTTTTTGTAGGTACACAATTTCGTTCAGGCAAATTCACTTGATAATGAACATACTTACTAAGTGTAATTGAGGAGGGTCGAAACTGAGAAATTCTATTTTGTGTAAACCCTTTAATGTAATCAAATGGATTCACTTGGGCTACACTCCAATCGGCATTACACAACTGAAATGTATAAAAATAATTTTTTACATAGCCATCTAAATCATCAAAATGTAGTTCTAATAAATCGCTACTATTTAGATTAATAATTGGCATACTTTCTTGATTGTTTTGCTGAAATAGTTTCACTGTTTTAATGTTATCAAAATAAACAGCATCTGGTGCATGTTGTGCATGCAATAAACCCAAAGAAAATAAACCAAATATTACAAGCTTCAAACTTTTCATTAATGTAGATTTACACAAATGTAAGTGGGTATTGTTAAATAAATGTTGATTATAATTTCAACAATCAAGCCAAAAATTGTTAAATAAATGCAATTATATTTGAGGAATTATTTTTTAAAATAACTGATAAAAACATCTTACAATGCTTGTAAAAACCTTTGGAAGTGCTGTGTATGGAGTAGAAGCAATACCTATAACTATTGAAGTTAATATTGGTGGAGGTGATTTAAAATATTTTATTGTTGGCTTACCTGATAATGCCATTAAAGAAAGCTTACTCAGAATTGAAAGTGCTATTAAAACTAATCAATTCAAGATGCCACGAACCAAACTTGTGATTAATATGGCACCTGCTGATATTAAAAAAAGTGGAGCTGCTTTTGATTTACCAATTGCTATTGGTGTTTTAGGTGCTAGCAATCAATTACTTAATCCTGAAATTTTAAAAGATTATGTAATTATGGGAGAGTTAAGCTTAGATGGAACTGTACAACCCATTAAAGGAGCCTTACCTATTGCAATTCAAGCTCGTAAAGAAGGTTATAAAGGATTAATTGTTCCTAAAGAAAATGCAAGAGAGGCTGGTATGGTAAACAACTTGCAGGTTTATGGTGTTGAACACTTAAAAGATGTTGTGAATTTTTTAAATGATGAAAGCACAATTAAACCAGTAGTAGTAAATACTAGAGAGGAATTTTTTGGTAACCAATACGAATTTGAATTTGATTTTAACGATGTAAAAGGACAAGAAAATATAAAACGAGCTTTAGAAATAGCTGCTGCCGGCGGCCATAATGCAATACTAATTGGACCACCAGGTGCAGGAAAAACTATGCTTGCAAAGCGACTGCCCACCATTTTACCCCCTCTAAGTTTACAGGAGGCTTTAGAAACTACCAAAATACACAGTGTTGCAGGTAAATTGCCAGCAGAAGCAAGTTTAATATCAAAACGGCCATTTCGTTCTCCACATCATACAGTTAGTGATGCAGCATTAGTTGGTGGTGGTGGTATTCCACAACCTGGTGAAATTTCATTGGCTCATAATGGTGTTTTATTTTTAGATGAATTGCCCGAATTTAAACGCACAGTATTAGAAGTAATGCGACAACCCATGGAAGAAAGAAAAGTAACTATAAGCAGAGCTAAAGTTGCTTTAGATTTTCCAGCAAACTTTATGCTTATTGCTAGTATGAATCCTTGCCCATGTGGTTTTTTTAACCATCCTGAAAAAGAATGTACTTGCCCTCCAGGAAGTGTTCAAAAATATTTGAATA
>JBMLOR010000088.1:0-2087 GCA_049242865.1 Chitinophagaceae bacterium
ACTGCAATTACTTATGGCTTGGGCGGTGCAGAAAGTTATGGATATAATGCAGGAACTTTTTTAAACAACTTAAATGCTATTGCCGATTTTTATAATAGTCCAGATACAAGTAGAAACACAGTAAAAAATCATCCTTTTGGCTTTACTAATTCTCCTATGGAAATTGGAGCATTAATTAGATACAAACCTTTGAGTATAAAATGGCGTTTAAGTACCTTAAGTGGTGTTTTAAGCCCAAGTGCAGATGTTACACAAAATAATCCTGTACCAATAGATTCAGTAAATATTCTTGGTGCTTGGAGTTATAGATATCGTTTACCAGGTACATACACATTTAATACACCAGGAACATATTATGTACCAATACAATTAACCTCAGATGTATATGGTGCTGGGGATTGCAGAAATATAGAAGATATTTCTATTGAATATATTATTAAACCCTTGCCCACAGCCGATTTTACATTTTTAGTTGGGGCTTGTAGCAGTGATAGTGTTCGTTTTACAGGTCCTACAACTACTGCAGAAGGCTATAGAGTTTTAAAATGGAAATGGACTTTTTCGTCGGCACCAGGGGATACTTCAATTTTGCAAAGTCCAAAAGCAAAGCTTAATACAGGTAATAATAATGTAAAACTTGAAGTTGTAGTAGAGATTGGTGGTTTAGCCAATGTTACAAAACTTGTAGTTGTACCAGGCTTAGTGAATGTTAAGTTTGGAGCATCTGCAACTAATATTTGTATTGGGCAAACAGTTACGTTCTCAGACACAACTGCTGGAGCTACTATAAATAATTGGTATTGGGATTTTGGAGATGGAAAACCAGGAGCCATCGTAAATGCTAGTAACAATGCTAATCAAACATACACCTATACTACTGCAGGTAATTTTGTTGCAAAACATACTGTAAGTATTACAGGTGGCGGCACCTGCTTAATTGATACAGTAAAAATTCCAATTATTGTTTCGCCGAAGGCCTTTGTTGATTTTACAGCTACCACAGGTTGCCTTCCTGCAAATGGTTTAGCAAACTTTGTTGCTACGTCTCCTTCAAGTGGAGTATCTACTTATACTTGGACTTTTGGTGATCCTAGTTCTGGACCATTAAACACAGCTACAGGTGCCACTTCTGCTCATAATTATAATTCAGATGGAACTTTTCCAGTTAAATTAGCTGTGGTTACAGCTAGTGGTTGTAACGGAGATACAACTAAGAATTTAGCATTTAATAGATTGCCTGAAATTACTGGTAATATAGGTGTTATTTCTCCATTGTGCGATAATAGTCCTGCTTTTGCCATTACACCTCCAACTATTTCTAATATTGGAATTACAGGCACTGCAAATTGGAGAAGTTTTAAAGGTGGTATTGCTAATTCTAGTTCAAGTAATTACAATCCTGCATTGGCTGGATATGGCACAGATACTATTTATTACAAATTTACAACTGTAAATAGTTGTACAGATAGTACAAAATATCCAATAACAGTAGGAGCAAGACCAAGAGGTAATTTTACTTATTCTCCAACTAATACTATTTGCATTCCATCTTCCACTGCATTAAATTTTACATCAAATATTACTGTACCCAATACCATTACACCACCAACTTATGCTTGGCAATTTGAAAGTCCAAGTACGGCACCTTCTACATTAAGCAATGTGGCAAATCCTACTTATAATTTCAGTGAAGGTAATTATTTGACCATTTTATCAACAACTGGATCAAATGGTTGTGTGTTTGATACATCTGTCAATATTTCAATAACAAAAGCACCAAATATTCCACCATTAAGGGCAATAGACACTTGCGAAACAGTAGCACCTTTTACAATTGCTGCACCTTTAAGCACTGGAGGAACTTGGAGTTTTAGGAGTTTTAAAAATGCTATTTCTTCCACTGGTCTTTACACACCAGCCATTGCAGGCTATGGAATCGATACGGTTTATTTTAGATTTACAACAACTGGTGGCTGTAGTGATAGTGTAAAAGTGCCTATAACCATCAAGGCACGTCCAAGGGGTAATTTTGCATTTAGTCCAAATGGATGTTTAGATGCCACAGGTTTAGTAAACTTTACCAGTAG
>JBMLOR010000089.1:0-15553 GCA_049242865.1 Chitinophagaceae bacterium
TCTTTCATAAACTTCTCTTCATTATCAACAGTTACATATCTATATTCCACTTTGTCTTTTCTTCCATTGGTTAAAGCTGTAGATTTTTCTTTTCCTGTTGGGTCAACTTTCCAAACATCATATTTATCATAAATTAACACAGCTTTGTCTTGCTCCATCCATTTTACTATGCCATAATTATTAGGTGCATCGGGCATGTCGTTTTCTTCGTCATACAAAGCATAAGGAATATCTTTTGCAACTACAGTGGTTGTGTTAGTTTCGGCATTATAGCAACTGTATTGTTTTTTTTCTTCATCATACATCAACAAATATTTTCCTGTGTAAGATGGATAAATGCTTGCCCTTACTTTAGTAGCTATCTTTTTAGTTTCACCATTTAAAGTATTTATTACAAAAACATCTTTATAGGTAAATCCTTGCCACTGTGCAGCTACACGATAACCACTATCACTTTCAGTGTAAAAATATTTTCCATCGCCTTCTTGTGTTGTTCTAATAATTCTAAAATTATCATTACCCATTTGAGTTGCTTCAGCTTTTACATCATCATACATAGCAGTAAAACCTCTTCTTAATCTAGCATCAGCTTGTTTTAACTGCACTGTCATTAAATCTTCATCTTTATAGTTCCAAACGTCAACACTTACTCTTTCAAACTCAGGTAAGCTAGTATCTTTTATGGGCAAAAATGGAGACATTCCAAAAAACAATCTTTCACCAGATTTACTAAAACTTAGTGGGCTATTTTCATTTACTCTAAAGTTGTATTTAGAATTGCTAATAACAATTGATGGTTTATGTAATTTATATAAGTACTGAGATTTATTATCTTGCTGATTTACTTCTGATGCAATTTTTGCTAGTACAACTTTATAAGCAAGCTGCTCGTTTTTTGAGGTATCGTAAGTAATGGTAAACGCAAAACTTTTTGCATCATCGGCAAAGGCCATTTGTTTAATGTCGATAAAGTTTTTTGCAAGTGTATCTTGTGAATTTTTATAAGCAACTTCAGTTCCAAGATGGTAAATAATACCAAGACTTTTTGTGTTTGATTTATTTTTTTTGGTTGTTTCTACAAACAATTCTCCACCATTTTTACTAAACAAATACTCTTGTGCTAGCCTAACAATTTGTTTTTTTCCTGTAGCCAAATTAAGCAATACCAAATCTGTACCTTCTATAATATCTTCTTCTTTTTTAGGCGTTACATTACGCTTTAAAGTAGTATCCTTTTTAGGTTCTACACTAGCAAAACCATTTTCTTGCAAAGCCGTTAATGTTTTTTGCAAACTATCCAACATTTTAGTTGAGTAGGCAATTCTTTCTTCAATAGTTTTTTTGAAAGTCGTACTATCTATTTTAACATTTACTGCAGTTTCTGTTGGTGGCAAAGCTTTTTCTAATAAATAAGCAAGCCAACCACCTGATTTTTCTGGCATTTTGTAACTTTTTACACGCTCTATTTTATCAAGTTTATTTTTCTCAATATTGAAAATGCCCAAGCTATCTTTTGGCAAATCTTCTGCCTTTTTTTTAGCAATTCTTGCGTCTCGGGTTTCCTTAAAAGTTGGTTTTATTTTAAATACAACAAACTTATCATCATCACTAATTGTAGCATTATAGCCACGTGCAATAGTTTGTATAATGTTTCCTTTAGTTTCTTGAATAATTAATCTTCCATCACCTTCTTGCAGGTTAATAGTGTACACTACAAATTTTCCATTGGCACTTATTAATTTTTCGCCAATAGATTCCCAACTGTCATAAACAGTATGATCTAATGGTTTTTTTTGTGCAACTGACGCCATTGAAATTACAAGACTGAGGGCAAGAATTATTTTCTTCATTTTTAGATTTTAATAATGATCACAATTTTTTTGCAAATAACTTAGTGAAACAAAAAAGCCACTAAAAATAGTGGCTTTTAAGAAATGTTGCTTATTTTATTGATTTAAATATTCTACTAAATCTTGGGCCCTTATCCCAACTAAACCAAACTAAACTAGCTTTTCCTACAATTAAAGTTTCGGGCACAAAACCCCAAAATCTACTATCTTGGCTGTTGTGTCTATTATCTCCCATCATCCAATAATAGTTATATTTAAAAGTGTAGGTAGTTGTTTTTTTATCATCTATGTAAATACCATCAGGCTTAATTTCTAAAGTGTGGCCTTCGTAGGACTCAATTAGTCTTTTGTATAAAGCAATATTGTTAGTTGTTATGGCAATGGTAGTATTTTTTTGTGGAATAACTATTGGGCCATAATTGTCTAAACTATTTTTATAATTAACCGAATCGAAAGGAAAAAAAACAAATTGTGCCGATTTTGCTTCATAAGTATCTGTAACAGGCTCAACTGAAATTATTCCTGGAATTTTTTTAATTTTTTTCACTTCATCTTCCGTAATAATTGCCTGAGCAACTCCAAATTTTTCTAATTGCTCGTTTATACTTTCTCTTGTTATAGCATACTCTTGATCATTTCTAATGTTTATACCATAAGTTTTATCCCAATCACTAACTTTATAATTTTTTTTTGCTGCTTTTATTTCATAAGAAATTTGGCTACTTGAAGGAACTTCGGCTTTTTGGTCGTTTACATATAAAATACCATTTTTAATTTGAATTTTATCTCCTCCAACTGCTACACAACGTTTAATATAATTATCTGCTTTGTCGTAAGGATGAACAAGCAACAAATTATTATCATTTATAACATTTTTTATATATTCTGAATTAGGATATCTAACCTCTTGTAAATTTTTTGAACCGTTTTTTGCGTTTTCAATATCTGCAGGATCCAGAAAAACAGAAGTTCTTAAGGCTGAATAATATGGTTTTGCACTGCCATATTCAGGCAAATTAATTACAGTATCGCCTTCAGGGAAATTAAACACAACAACATCGTTACGCTTTACACTATCGTATCCTTTGAATCGAGTATAAGGAATTTGAATCCATTTTAAATAACTTGGTTTTTGCGAAAATGGCAATAAATTATGCACAAAAGGAAACGATAAAGGCGTTTGTGGTACACGTGGCCCATAGGCTACTTTGTTTACAAATAAAAAATCGTTTACCTGCAAAGTTTTTTCCATACTTCCTGTAGGAATTACATAAGCCTCAAAAACAAAAGATCGAATTATAGTTGCAGCAACAGTGGCAAACACCAAAGCATCTATCCATTCACGGCTAGCAGGCTTTTTATATCTATCAAAAGCTTCTTGCCCAACAAACCTATCATCTTTATTAAAACCTAAATATGGAAAGTAAATAAATGGTAACAAAGCAGCACCTGTATGGTGAATTACATTGGTACGCCCAAAATGCATGGTATAAATTATGGTAATCCAAATTGTAATAAACTGCCCTGCAATTGGTATAAGCTGTAACCAAAACCAATATTGTTTTAGGTTGATTTTTTTTACGATACACCATGTATTATAAATTGGTATAAATGCTTTCCATGCTTCAATACCAGATTTTTTAAACATGCCATACATACCAATATGCCATCCAATTGTACCTACTATAAACAAAAACCAACCCATACTAAATAATTTTTAATGTGCAAATATGATGAAAAAGAACCCTTGACCACTACACTGTAGCAAAATCATTATAAAAACTAAGTAACTAGTAGCTATAATTATATTTTTATTACAAGTGGAGTAAAATATTATTAATTGAAATAAAAAAAGCCCTCACGGGCTTTAAAGCAAATTTAAGCTGCTTGAATATTGGTTTGCTTTTTGTAAAGTAATAAGTAACCACCAAATAAAACCAAAGCAAAAATGAATGTGCCAATTAAGCTTTGTTTATAAAAAGGAATACCATCGTTCATAGTTTGAATAAATCCTGCAAAAGTTCTTGGATGATGCCATCCACCTCCACCAACAAATACTGATGTGTTACTTAATAAAAAATAGGTTGTTGGAGCAGCAAATGCAGCAGCTGCAACTTTTAAAGTACTTATTTTATTAATAAAAAAACCAAAACAAGTAGTTAATAAAATAAAACTATAGTTAATTAATTGACTTGTGCCATAAAATCCACCATACTGAGCTTTACCCATTCTAAATAAAACTTCATACACTATATCGCTGATTAGCATTGATGCTAAAGGTAAAGCAAATGCCCATTTTTTATTGTTGGCAAATAAAAACCCACTAAAAATAGTTACGGCCAATTGTGGTGCAAACCCTTGCTCCCTTAAAGGTGTAGCTCTATATAAACCTGTTGCAACTGCAACAAGAATTATGCTTAATAATAATTTGTTAGAAATCTTCATCATTAAAAATTAGAAAGCAAAAATAGGAGGTTTGCTGTATTGAAGCTTTAATATTTAAGATTGTGCAACGATAAATGTGGAAATGTGGAAATTGAAAATTATCTTAAAAATTGCAAGTGAAACTATCCACGAAAAAAGTTTTCAAATTAAAATATGGGGTCAACAAGTTTTGTTGTAGGTTTTATAGGATAATTTTAACAATTTGTTAAACTTTCTGCTTTTTAGCCTATCCATAAAAAAAACAAAAGATGAAAAAGCTATTTTTTTTATTGCTAACTATCGCAAGTTTTAAAGCAAAAGCCACCAACTATTATTTAAGTAATACAGGTAACGATGTAAATAATGGCACTTCAACTACAACTCCCATTAAAACAATTAATAAACTAAACACACTTACTTTAATTGCTGGCGATACTATTTTTTTTAAATGTGGTGATACTTTTAGAGGTCAAGTTAATATAATAGCTGCAGGAAACTCAGCTTCGCCAATAGTTTTTACTAGCTATGGAACAGGAGCCAAACCCATAATAAGTGGAGCTGAAATCATTACTGGATTTACCTTAAATGGCTCGAAATACGAAAAAATTTTAACACAAAAAATGAATAACTTTTTTGTAAGCGACAAAGAACAAACGCTTGCAAGATACCCAAATAATGGACGTTATTTATGGCTGGATAGTGCTCAAAAATCGTATTTAAAAGATGCCGATTTAGCAAGCATTCCAACAAACTTTATCAATAATTCAAGAATTTGTGTACATACTGCACAATGGTGTTGGGAAAAATCTTCAGTTAGTTCATACAACAATGCAGAAAAGCTAACTTACAATACAAACATGAGCCTAGCAGCTTTAGCAAACTACGCCTATTTTTTGTATGATAATATTAACTTACTAGATACTGCCAATGAATGGAAATTTGACAGTACAACTATGCTATTAACTTATCTGCCTAGCAGTGGTGTAAATCCTAATAACGTAACCTGTGAAGCATCTGTGTACACCAATGGTTTCAATATTTCTGGATTTGCATCATATATCACAATCATTAATTTACAGTTCGAAAAACAAATGAATGCAGGTATTGCCACAGCATCAACTTCAAACAAATTTATTTTAATTAAAGATTGTAGTATAAACAGGCAATACAACTATGGAATATATGATAGAGGAAAATATAACGAAGTGAATAATTGCAGTTTCAGAGAAAACGATGGATTTGGTGTTTTTGTTTCTGGTACAGGTGCAGGCAACTGTAATGTTCATCATTCTACTTTTAGAAACATTGGCCAATTTAGAAATAGTGGCATTGGAACAGAAATTAATTTAACTGCCATAAAATTTGCTTTTGTAGATAGTTGTACAGCCCACCACAATGATATTGACAGTGCAGGATATTGTGGCATTAGTGCTGATGGTGGTTACCATTTAATAGAAAAAAACATCATTAAAAATGCAATGCTTTTAAATAATGATGGAGCTGCTTTAAAAAGCTATGGTGCACAAAGTCATCACATAACTTTTAGAAACAATTTTGTTAGTAAAAGTGATGGAAATACTGAAGGTACTACAAATGCCAACTTTATAACTCCTGCTATTTACTTTGATTTTAATGTTAACAATTGCTTGGTAGAAAACAACACACTATTTGATAGAACACAAAAAGGAATTTTTCAAAATGCAGGTGATATAAACAACACTATTGTTGGAAATACAATTTATGGTGCTAATTATGGCATTGATTTTAATGGCCATCCAAACCAAGGAACTGCAGACACCTTAAATGGATACACCGTAAAAAAGAATTCAATTTTTTTGAAAAATGCTACTGACTTTTTTTATAGATATGTTGATTTTAGTAATACCTATAGAATTGGAATTATAGACTCTAACTACTATTGTCAGCCTTATTCAGCCACAAGGTTTTTTAACAGGCCTGGTGCAACACCACAAGTTGACTCGTTTAAAAACTGGAAAAATTTAGGCTATGATGCCAATGGAATCATCAATAATTTTATTTGGAATAATGGAATTGATAGTAGCCAATTATTTATAAACCCAACAGACAACTCGGTTCAGCAAAACTTAAATGGATGGGTTTGGAAAGATTTGGCAGGCAATACCATTACCAATTTAGTTTTAGAACCTTGGACTAGCAAAATTTTAATACGAACATCTACTATTTTGCCATTAACTTTTTTAAAATTTAAAGCAACACTTAATAAAGAAATTGTTAGCTGCACTTGGGAAACAAGTAACGAAACCAATGTAAACTATTTTAATATTCAAAGAAGCAGTGATGGTAAAACTTTTGAAACGATCTATGTTACAAAAGCTACAGGCAAAAAATCATATACTGAACATGATAATTTAACCAATACAACTTTAAATAAATATTACTACAGAATTGAAAGTATAGACTATGACGGCAAAAAGCAGTATTCAACTACAGAAGAAGTAAAAATAAATAATACAAATTTCACGTATTTAAATGTTTACCCCAATCCTACAAGTTCAATACTACAAGTTAATTTTAGTGAGTCAATTAAGGAGTTAAAAATTATAAACCAAATGGGGCAGGTATTAATGTTAGTTTATCCAAATACGAGCAAAACGAGTATTAATACAACTAATTTAACAAAGGGTGTTTATTATATCATAGTTAAAAACAAAAATGAAAACCTAACTACTGAAAAATTCGTGAAATTTTAGAATCCCAACTCAAAACTTAAAGTTTAGTTTTTGATTTTAAACGTTAATATACTTTAAAAAAATGGCACTATTCTTCGTCTTCTTTTTTAGGTAATACAATAGAATCTTTTTGAGTTGTAACAGGTTTTTTATTGTCGTTTTTAAGTGGCTTTGAAGGTGGAGTAGTTAACATTTCATCTAAATCGTCATTTAATTCTTTAGTTTCTTTATCCATTTCAATATTATTGATTGAATCTAGCTTTGCTTGTTTTTCAGCTTCCATTTTATTCAAAGCTTCTTGCATGTAAGATGGAATGATTTTTTTATTGGCGGTTGCTTCGATTTCTGCCAATCGGCTTTTACTTGTAATACTATCTTTCAAATATTTTTCAATCAATAAACTAGCAATTGGACCTGCTACAGTAGCTCCAAATCCTGCATTTTCGCACATCACAGCAATGGCAATTCGTGGATTTTTACGTGGTGCAAATGCACCAAAAAAACTATGATCTTTTAGTTTTACACCTTTTAAGGTATTTTCTACAGTTCCAGTTTTGGCACAAAAAGTAATGCCTTCAATTTTTGTATTACCTGCCGTTCCCGACTCAATGGTTTGTTGCATACCTGCATGTACTTCTTCAAAAATGCTATCTGCAATAGGCAAGGTTTTATGTTTTATTTTGTAGTTTGCTAAAACGTCGAACTCATCTCCACCCTCAATACTATCAATTAAATGTGGTGTATAATACCAACCTTTATTAGCAATGATAGCCATTACATTGGCAAGTTGGGTAAGTGTAGTTGTAACCTCACCTTGTCCAATACTATTACTTACAATATTGCAACTCATCCATTTTGGCCCATGAATGCCTCTATAATAATTTGAGGTAGGAATATTGCCCCTTTTTTCATTAGGCAAATCAATGCCAAGGCGTTGCCCTAAACCAAAACTGTATGCATATTCGTTAAATCTGTTCAATGCACTGTCTCTTGTAGGGTATGTATCACTATCCAAAATTTTTCTAAAAACAGTGGCAAAGTAACTATTACAACTCATGGCTATCGCTGGCTTTAAACTAAATGTACCTGCAGCATGGCATCCCATTCTTCTACAACCATAGTAGGCACCACCACAACTAACTGTAAATCTATCGTTAATGATTTTTTCGTTCATACCTACAATTCCTACAAAGGTTTTAAAAGTTGAACCTGGTGAATACGTATTACTCACAGGACGATTTTGCAAAGCCTGCCTAGGATCATTAAACATTTCGCCAAAATGTTTACGTCTGTCACTTCCTGTAAGATAATTTGGATTATAAGTTGGTGCACTAACCATGCATAAAATACCTCCAGTTTTGGGGTCAATTGCTACAATACTTCCAACTTTATTGTTCATTAATTTTTCTCCAAGTTTTTGAAGTTCAAGGTCTATGCTACTATACAAACTTTTGCCAGCAACAGGCATAGTATCGTATTTACCATTTTCAAAAGCACCGAGCATTTTAGAATTTTTATCTCTCATAAATCGCTTCACTCCCCTTGTTCCCATCAATTCTTTTTCGTAACTACGCTCTAAACCTGTTAAACCAGCATAATCACCCATTTCATAACCTTCGCCTTTATGTCGTCGTAAAAAACCAGTATCTACCTCAGCAATATAACCTAACACATTACCTGCAGCATTCGAAGGATAAGTTCTTACATTTCGTTCCAATAAACTAAAACCATTGTATTGATTAATATTTTCTGTTAGCCTAGCCATTTTTTCATCAGACAGTAGCGACTCAAAAACACCTTGTTTAAATGAATTTCCAGTTTTATTAATTACTTTTTTTATACGTTTTTTAAATTCAACAGTATCAATTTTTATTAATGCACAAAAACCAATTGTATCTAAATTTTTTAATTCAGATGGTGTAACCATTAAATCGTACATGATTTTATTTTCGAGTAAGCTGTGCTTATTTCTATCATAAATTATTCCTCTTGCAGGGTACACTACATGTCGTACAATAGCATTGTTATCTGCAAGAATTTTATATTGACTAGAAAATATTTGTAGATTGAGTAATTGAAATATGATGATTACAAATACTGCACCAAAGATAATTTGTATTACACCACTTCTGCTTTGATTAAAGACTGACATGTTTTAGGGAAACGTTTTTTGTAGCCACGTTGCAAATGCAAAAATGGTGAAACTAAGTTCACCATTATCTATTTCCTTAATAAATATTTTTTACTTAAATATTTTAATATTTAAAGCTTCTCTACGTCATGAAAAACATTGGTTCCTGGCACATCGGCCAAGGCACAAAGCACTTGTGAATAAGTTGCACTTGAAAGTATTTTAACTCTAAAAACTTGGTTTACACTATCTACTCTAATAGGATTTAGAACGCCCAGATTAAAAGCATTTTGGTGCATAACTCCATTTTTACTCCAATTTACCCCAACATTAGAATTTGGCGTGATAACTTTTGCTATAGTTTGCACACAAGTTGAATGAATAATTTTGATATCTACCTCATTTGTTGGTGCAGTTGTAGTTTTATTGCATGTAAAAAACATCAAGCAGCTGATAGAAGAAAATAATATAAATTTCATAATTTTTTATTTAATTGACTATCATTTCTAGTAAAACATTGCACTAAAAATCAACTCCAAGCCAAGTTTTTTTCTGTTTATGATATTTTTCGAAATTAAACTTAAACAATTTTCCGGGTCTGTGAGATACATCTTCTTCCATTTCGCCCACATCAACTAACAAATCCATACTAGCAAATTTTTTCCTAAAGTTTCTTCTATCTAATTCAATATCCCAAATGGTTTCGTACACATTTTGTAGTTGACGCATACTAAACTTATCGGGCAATAAATTAAAAGCCAAAGGATCTTCTTTAATCATTTTTTGCAACCATTCGTAGCAAGTAATAAGTATTTTTTTATGGTCGAAACCCATCTTATCAATAGTATCTACCTCGTGCCAATGTAAATCATTGTCTGTAATTTTTAAATCGTGGTCTTTAATGTTTATTAAACTACAGTATGCAATGGTTACAACTCTTCCTCCAGGATGTCGAGTTGGGTGGCTAAAAGCTTTTACTTGTTCTAAAAATACATCAGTTAAACCCGTTCTTTGCTTTAATACCCTATAAGCAGCATTATCTGTTTCTTCGTCTACATGCACAACATCTCCCAATAATGTATATAAGCCATTATACTTTTCTAAATCACTTTGAATAACAAGTACTTTTAATTTTTTTTCAGAGAACCCAAATATTACACAGTCAACACTTAAACATAATTTTGGATAATTTAATACAAGTTCTGAGGGGTCTTTAATTAGTTCTTTATTTTGAATAGCAAGTTTACCCATAAGCGTAAAAAATCGTTTAGAAAAACAAATTTATGCAAATTTACATTGTGTAAAAAATACAATAAGACATTTTTTAAACTATAACCTTATTAAAGCAAGTTTTTGTTTAGTTAAACCAATGCCACTAGATTTACCCACTTTAAAAAGATAGTATGTTATATTCAATGACGGGTTATGGACGTGCAGAAATTGCAATTGCAGGGAAGTTTTTTTTGATAGAAATTAAAAGCCTAAACGGCAAACAATTTGATTTGAGAATGATAACCCCTCCTCTTTTAAAACAATATGAAATTCAAATTCGTAACCTTATTAATCAATATTTAGAGAGAGGAAGTGTTGAATGTTTTATATCGATTAAAAACAATGGAAACTCAAAGCCAGTTAGTATTAACACAGATTTACTAAAGTCATATTATCACTCGGCCAAACAAGTTGCTGATGAAGTTGATGCAGATAGCAGTGCATTGTTAGCAGCCATTTTAAGGTTACCAGATGTGGTAGCACAAACAATAGAAAGTTTAACGGAGGATGAATGGACTAAAATTTCTAAAGCATTTGAAGCTGCACTTGTAGACCTTGAAAATCATAGAAAAGATGAGGGATTGGCACTAGAAAATGAATTATTGAATAGACTTACCATAATTGAAGGTTTGCAACAAAAAATTGAAGAAATTGAACCAAGCAGGAGAATTAAAGTAAAAGAAAATTTAGAAAAACTGCTAGCAGATGCTGTAGGCAAAGAAAATATTGATGAAAATCGTTTAGAGCAAGAGCTAATTTATTATCTAGAAAAAAACGACATCACAGAAGAGCAAGTAAGACTAAAAAACCATTGCAAATACTTTAGAGAAATTTTAGCCGAAAAAGATAAATCAAAAGGCAAAAAATTAGGATTTGTTTTACAAGAATTTGGACGAGAAATTAATACCACAGGCAGTAAAGCTAGTGATGCCCAAATGCAAAGAGTAGTAGTTTTAATGAAAGATGAATTAGAAAAAATGAAAGAACAAGTATTGAATATTTTATAAGTTTTATGCTTACAAAATATTCAACTATCTCTTTAGTTTACTTTTAAATACGGTAAATTATTTGTATTCGCCAAAAACTTTTCGCAAGCAATCTGCTATTTCACCTAGTGTACAATAGTTTTCAACAGCTTCAATTACTAAAGGCATTAAATTTTCAGTGCCTTTAGCAGCGGCTGCAATTTTTGCAAAACAGGCTTCTACTTTTTCTGCATTTCTTTCAGCACGCAATACTTTTAAACGATTAGTCTGAATAGTTCTTATACTTTCATCAATTTTAAAAATTGGAGTAGTATTTTCATCGGCAACAACAAACTTATTTACACCAACAATAATTTTTTCGTTGTTTTCAATGGCTTTTTGATAAGCATAAGCACTACTAGCAATTTCGTTTTGCATAAATCCTTCCTCAATTGCAGCAACACTGCCACCCATGGCATCCATTTGATGAATTAGTTGCCAAGCTTTGGATTCAACTTCGTTAGTTAAATTTTCAACAAAATAACTTCCTGCAAGGGGATCTACTGTATCGGCTATTCCACTTTCAAACGCTACAATTTGTTGTGTACGTAAAGCAATTCTTGCAGCTTCTTCTGTAGGTAAACTAAGAGCTTCATCAAAACCATTGGTATGTAAACTTTGTGTACCACCCAACACTGCTGCCAATGTTTGAATAGTTACTCTACTAATATTATTTTGAGGTTGCTGAGCCGTTAAAGTACTGCCACCTGTTTGGGTATGAAATCGCAACATCATGGCTTTTTCATCGGTAGCCCCTAAATCTTTCATAATCGTAGCCCACATTCTTCGTGCTGCTCTAAACTTAGCCACTTCTTCAAACAAATTATTATGGCTATTAAAAAAGAAACTCAATCTTTTACCAAATACATTTATATCTAAACCTTTTTCTAAAGCAGCTTTTACATAAGCTTTTCCGTTGCTTAAAGTAAATGCAATTTCTTGAACAGCTGTACTTCCTGCTTCACGAATATGATAACCAGAAATTGAAATAGTATTCCATTTTGGCAAATTAGAACTACACCACTCAAAAATATCTGTGATAATTCTCATGCTTGCTTTTGGAGGATAAATGTAGGTACCTCGTGCAGCATATTCTTTTAAAATATCATTTTGTATTGTACCTTGAATTTTAGACAAATCGGCCCCTTGTTTTTTTGCCAATGCCACATACAGTGCTAAAAGTATAAAACCAGTAGCGTTGATTGTCATAGAAGTAGAAACATCTTCTAATTTTATGTTATCGAACAATCGTTCCATATCCTCTAAGCTATCAATAGCAACTCCAACCTTACCTACTTCTCCTTCTGCCAAATCGTGGTCACTATCATAACCAATTTGTGTAGGCAAATCAAAAGCAACGCTTAAGCCCATTACACCTTGTGATAATAAATAGTGGTAACGCTTATTACTTTCTTCGGCAGTGCTAAAACCTGCATATTGCCTCATTGTCCAAAGTTTGCCTCGATACATATCTGGCTGAATACCTCTTGTAAAAGGAAATTTTCCTGGTGCCTCTAAAGGAGATTGACTAAGATTTGAGTTACTGTCGTAAACAGCATGTATCTCGATACCAGAATCTGTAAAAATTTTCTTTTCCATGTGAATGAATCGTTAGCAAATAAATATATTCGGCAAAAGTAAAGCTTGTTGTGAAGGAAATCACGATTAAATAGGATTTATAGCTAAAACTAAATTTTATCGCAAAAAATTTAGGTCACCAAGAATTACATTTGTTATAAACTAAAAACGTGAAAGAAACTGATACATTAAAAATTTTGTCGGAGAAATATGATTGGAGCATATACAACACTACTGTTTTAAAAAGTGGATTAATTAACCAAACCATTAAAGTTGAAACCAAACATAACAGCTACATTGTTCAACAAATCAATAAACACGTTTTTAAAAATCCACAGGCAATTGATAACAACATCACACACATTGGGGCATTTTTAAATACAAATTTTCCTAATTATTCATTTATTAAACTTGTACCTTGTAAACATGGAAACACGCTGCATTTAATAGAAAATAATTATTTCAGAGTTTTTGAATTGGTTAAAAATTCTAAAACTATTGAAGCAGTTGAAAACGAACATCAGGCCTTTGAAGCTGCCAATAAGTTTGGCGAATTCACTGCCTTGCTTAAACATTTTCCTACAAAGCAATTACAAACTACTTTGCCAAATTTTCATAATTTATCTTTAAGATATAATCAATTTTTAAGTGCATTAAAAAATGGAAATAAAAGTAGAATTGTACAATGCAATGATTTAATTAAAACCATTGAAAACAACACGATTATTTGTAAAAAATTCGAACACTTCATAAGCAATAAAAATGCTTTACAAAGAGTTACACATCATGATACAAAAATTAGTAATGTTCTTTTTAACGAAGATAATCATGCAATTTGTGTAATTGACCTTGATACAGTAATGCCAGGTTATTTTTTAAGTGATGTTGGTGATATGATAAGAACTTATGTTTCGCCAACCACAGAAGAAGATGATAATTTTGACAAAATTTTTGTAAGAAAAGAATTTTTACAAGCCATTAAAGAAGGCTATTTACAACACATGAAAGTTGCACTTACCCCTTTTGAAATGGAACATTTTTTCTTTAGTGGTGAAGCTTTGATTTACATGCAAGCATTAAGATTTTTAACAGATTATTTTAACAATGATGTTTATTACACTACTACTTATAAAGAACAAAATTTTATAAGGGCAACTAATCAATTAACATTATTAAAGCAGTTACAAATTAATACTTAATAGCACCAAAAATGGGTTGTCGGGTTTTCCATTTACCTCTTGTAAAGTCTGGAATGTTCATGAGTTTTCCTCCAGCTTCAATTGATTTTTCTGATAAAGGTGTAATGGCATAATAAGTAGCCAAATCATAAACATCTAAAGGAAATTCAGATGCAGTTTTAATACACTGAATAAAATCATTAATTACAAAAAAATCCATACCACCATGTCCGGCACCTTTAGAATCAGTCGAAAATTTTTTCCAATAATCATGGTCATACTCCGTTAAATAAGGCTCGGGATTTTCCCATTTATGGGGCTTGCTTTTTCCTTCAATATAAATAAAACCTGCATCTAATTTTCCAGAACTATATTCTTGCCAAATGCCATCAGTTCCTTGTACCCTAAAGCCTAAGTTATAAGGCCTTGGACTATTAGTATCATGTGTAAGTACAATAGTTTCTTGATTAGCAGTTTGTATTTGTGTGGTTACAATATCACCTAGTTTAAAGTTTATCGAAGCATTTGGATGCTTTTCGCCACCACTTTTATGTTGCACAATGTACTTGTGTAAACCTCTACTTTTTGTTGCAATTGAAGAAAGTTTAGTTAGCCTATTGCCTCTATTTATATCAAGCATTACAGCTACTGGGCCAAGACCATGAGTTGGATATAATTCACCATTTCTATCAACACTATGTTGCGTTCTCCATTTTGCTTCACTGTAACCTTTTTCTCCAAAATCTACACCTGAATTGTATGGAGTTATTCCATCGTTAAATTTTACACCTCTTAAATCGTGTTGATAGCCACCTTGCAGGTGCAACAACTCGCCAAATAATCCTTTTTTAACCATATTAAAAACCGCCATTACATCTCTGCGATAGCACACATTTTCTAATATCATAACTGGCACTCCAGTTTTTTCACTTGCATTTACAATATCCCAACAATCTGCCAATTTTACTGCACCACAAACTTCTACTCCAGGAATTATTCCAGCATTTACAGCATCAATAGTTTGCTCTGCATGCCACTCCCATGGTGTTGAAATAACTACAGCTTTTAGTTGGTTGCTTTTTAGTAAATTTTTATAGTCATAGTTTCCATTACTAAAAACTACTGGTTTAGGTGCACCAAATTTTTCAACAATTTGTAGGGCTTTTGCAATCATACTCAAATCAGGATCGGCAATCGCAGTTATTTCTACATCATCTCTACGTAGCAAAGCTTCTAAATGATTTTGACCTCTTAAACCCACACCAATTAACCCAATTTTTAATTTAGGAGTATTGCTCAACAAATTTTGAGCTACTGCATTATTTAATAGTAAAGAACCTGTAGCTAAAAGGCTAGTTTGTTTTATGAAACTTCGGCGGGCAAT
>JBMLOR010000090.1:0-15522 GCA_049242865.1 Chitinophagaceae bacterium
ATAATTATTTATATTTTTGTTTAAACCTTACAATATTGCTCTAAAAATATCAATTTTAAAGTTGCTTTTTATTAAATTTTTAATTAATATAAAATTGATAATATAATGTTTATCAATAATTTAAAATTATATTTAATACTAAATTATTTGGTTGATTTTTTAGTGTTTTCACAAAATAAAAATACCAAATTTGTTAGCAGAAATTAACAAAAAAATGAGAAACCTAAATTTCTCCAAATTTCAATAAAAAAATGTTTGTCGTACAATTTATACTATAAATCAAAAACCACACTCCTAGCCTCTTAAAATCAATTAGCTTTAAATTAAATGCAACCCATTTCATTTACAAAAATAGCTACATTAACATTACTGCCATAATTACAGATTCAAAATATCAAAACAAAGATTGTAAATATAAACCAACGAATTCATCAATGTTATCGCTTTACCAAAAACAAAATAATATATTAAATATTTTTATACTATAAATTTAATATCCTTTTAATTAAACTTTTCCATTTTAAGTTAATCTACATTTTACACAATAATATATTTGCAAACACATTTAAACACACATGAAAAAAATTTACCTTTTAGCTCTAACTTTTATTTCGCTAAATTTTATTAATGCCCAAACCGATGCTAATGCAAAGAAAATTTTAGACAATTTAAAAACTAAATTAAAATCAGCTTCTGGAATTTCGGCAAACTTTTCTTTAAAATCAATCACAAGCAAAGGCAAACCAAATGGAACAAAAAATGGAACAATTGCTGCCAAGGGTCAAAAATATGTGCTAAAACAAGGTAGCACAGAAATTATCTGTGATGGTGCAAAAATTTATAATTATGATGGAAAAAAAACAATCACCATTTCAGGTGTTGAAGAAAGTAATCAAACCCTTAGTCCACAAAACTTATTAAGCAACTTCTCCGATAAAGATTTTACTTACAAACTAATTTCTAACAAAGGGAATGTTGCCGAAATTGAATTATATCCAACCGACAAACGCAAAAATTTTGTGAAAGTTAATATTTATATTGACAATACAAAAAACGTAATCACCAAAGCCAAAGTGCTCGATAAAAGTCAAAATATAGTTGAATTTTCAATGAACAACGTAAATACATCGGCTAAACTTAACGACAATTTATTTGTATTTAACAAGGCTAAATATCCAAAAGATGTGGAAATATTAGACTAATTATTTATAAAATCTGTTTGCAAAGAGTACATTTGAGCATGAAAAAATTGCTATTTGTACTCTTTGTTTTTTGTATCCATTTATCATCAAAGTCTCAACTAAACTGGAAAAATGTTAGCGACTCATTTGGTAGCCTACCTCCTAGCTTCCAAGTATTCTGCTCTAAAGATTCATTAGATAACAAACCAAATATTGCTTTTTACGTAAAAATTAACTTAAAAGATCGGCAATTAGAAGTTGATGTAGATACCACTTTAAATAGACGATTAACACCTCAACAGTTTTTTGAAAAAACCAATCATCCGCTACTAGTAGTTAATTCCAGTTTTTTTACTTTCAACACACATCAAAATGTAAATGCAGTTGTTAAAAAAGGCAAATTAGTAGGTTATAACTTGCATAATATACCTCTAAAAGGCAAAGACACATTTATATACAATCATACTTTTGGTTCGGCAATTGGCATTTACAAAAATCGAACTGCCGATGTGGCTTGGCTTTACACAGATAGTAGTCATAAAAAAGCTTTTGCATACCAATCTGTAGTTAAACCATTTAAAGACTCTAACAATCATTTATCCATTTCTCAAATACCAGTTTTTGAAAACAATCGTTATAAAAAATGGAAGGTTAAAACAGCTGTTGGTGGCGGACCAGTTTTATTGCAGCAAGGAGAAATTGCTATTACCAACAATGAAGAACACAAATTCACTGGTAAGCAAATCAATGATCGTCATCCTAGAACTGCGATGGGTTACACTCAAAATAACGAACTCATCATTTTAGTAGTAGAAGGAAGAAATAAAGGCATAGCCGAAGGTGCAACCTTACCTCAGTTGGCTAAAATTTTTAAAGATTTAGGCTGTGTAGAAGCTATAAATTTAGATGGTGGTGGTAGTAGTTGTATGCTTATCAATGGAAAACCAACTATAAAAGTTAGTGATAAAGAAGGTCAACGCCCTGTTCCTTGTGTGTTTATGATAAGTCAAAAATAAAAAGTCAAAAACAAACAATCTATAACATTTTGATTTTCTAATCTTCAAATTTTAAAACCCCAAATCGTAATTCGTAATTCTCAAGTCAAGCATACTAATATATTTGTAAACTAACACTTGTAAGTATGATGAATTTAGAAGCAAATGCCAACGAAGATTGGATGAAACTTTTAGTAAGCGACAAACGACAAATTTTTGATAAAATTAAACTTGGAGGTGGCAAAAAAGCCATAGAAAAACAACACGAAAAAAACAAATTAACGCCAAGAGAACGAATTGATTATTTAATTGACCAAAATTCAACTTTCACCGAAATTGGTGGTTTTGCAGCCTACGACATGTACAATGAATATGGTGGTTGCCCAAGTGCAGGCACTGTAGCTGGTATTGGTTATGTTAGTAACAAACAATGTGTAATTGTTGCCAACGATCAAACTGTAAAAGCTGGTGCTTGGTTTCCTATGGCTGGTAAAAAAAATCTACGAATGCAAGAAATTGCCATGGAAAACAATTTACCTATAATTTATTTGGTAGATAGTGCAGGAGTTTTTTTGCCTATGCAAGATGAAATTTTTCCTGATAAAGAACATTTTGGACGAATTTTTAGAAACAATGCCAAAATGAGTGCTATGGGTATTACACAAATTGCTGCTGTAATGGGTGCTTGTGTTGCAGGTGGTGCTTACTTACCTATAATGAGTGATGAAACTTTAATGGTTGAAGGTAATGGCAGTATTTTTTTGGCAGGAAGCTATCTGGTAAAAGCTGCTATTGGAGAAGATATTGATAATGAAACCTTAGGTGGTGCACACACACACAATGCTATTAGTGGCATTGCCGATTATCAATTTAAAACCGAAAAAGAATGTCTCGATCATATAAAAAAAATGATGAGTTTGCTTGGTAGTAATACTACAGCTGGGTTTAATAGAACTGCAGCTACGCTTCCTGCGATAGCAGAAAAAAATATATATAACATTATGCATAAGCATAATGCTAAACCTTATGACGTTAAAGACATTATTAATTGTATTGTTGATGAAAACAGCTTTGATGAATTTAAACAAGATTATGGAAAAACCATAGTTTGTGGCTATGCAAGAGTAGATGGATGGGCAGTTGGCTTTGTTGCTAACCAACGTACCATTATTAAAAATGCCAAAGGCGAAATGCAAATGGGTGGCGTAATTTATAATGACAGTGCCGATAAAGCTGCAAGATTTATAATGAACTGTAATCAAAAAAAAATACCACTAGTTTTTCTGCAAGATGTAACTGGTTTTATGGTAGGCAGCAGAAGCGAACACAGTGGAATTATAAAAGATGGGGCAAAATTGGTTAATGCTGTTGCTAATAGTGTTGTTCCTAAAATTACAATTGTAATGGGCAACAGTTTTGGTGCTGGCAATTACGCTATGTGTGGTAAGGCTTACGACCCTCGTTTTATTTTTGCTTGGCCAAGTGCAAAAATTGCAGTAATGAGTGGTGCAAGTGCAGCCAAAACTTTATTACAAATACAAGTTGCAGCCGAAAAAGCTAAAGGCAAAATAATGTTGGAAGAAGATGAAACTAAACTTTTAAACGACATTACTCAAAAGTACGAAAGCCAAACATCGCCCTACTATGCTGCTGCAAGATTATGGGTTGATGATATAATTGACCCTGCTGAAACTAGGCAAAAAATTAGTGAATGCATAAATGCTGCAAATAATAATCCAAAAATTGATGAGTTTAAAATGGGGGTTGTTCAGGTTTAAGTATTTTACTTATAACTAATTTTTAACTTTTTATAAATGCAATCAACCATAATTTAAAAATTTTGGCATAAAACTTGTTTTTATTATGATGTTAGATTAAACTTTTAGATTAAATCAGCATCAATAAACTTAAATAAACAAAAATTAAAGAAAATGAAAAAAATTGTATTTCTATTCATGGTATTTTTTAGTTTACAATCTATTGCACAAGTAGACACCACTAAAAAAGCAAACGACAAAGCTTGGAAAAAAGACAGAAAAGAGAAGATGAAAGAAAACTGGAAAAATATGTCTCCAGAAGAAAAAGAGAAAGTAAAAGAAAAAATGGACGCACGTGTAAAAGAGAAAAAAGAAGAATGGGAAAACAAAACCCCTGAAGAGAAAGAAAAGGCTAAAGAAAAAATGAAAGATGCTAAAGAAAAGATGAAAGAAAACTGGAAAAATATGTCTCCAGAAGAAAAACAAGCTGCTCAACAAAAATTGAAAGCATTTAGAGACAGTCTTTCGCCTGAACAAAAAGAAAAAATTAGAGAACGTATTAAAAAGCGTCGTAATGGCTAATTCATAGTATAGTGGTTTTTTTAACACAAAGCCTTTAAGCAGCAATGCTTGAGGCTTTTTTATTACCAAAATAAAAATTTAGCCGATAAAAATTTACTTTCGCCACCATGCAACAAATTGCAATCAAAATAATTAATACATCTAGCAACCCATTACCAAGTTATGCAACTGTAGATAGCAGTGGTGTGGATTTAATGGCTAATATTGATACAGATATTGTTTTAAAACCCTTAGAGCGTAAACTAATTCCTACAGGCATTTTTGTAGAAATTCCAAGTGGTTATGAAGCACAAATTAGGCCACGAAGTGGTTTAGCTATAAAACAAGGAATAACTTGCCTTAACAGCCCTGGAACTATTGATGCAGATTACAGAGGTGAAATAAATGTTATAATTATAAATTTATCTGACATTCTTGTAACTATTACCAATGGCATGCGTATTGCCCAAATGGTTTTTGCACCTGTTACAAAAGTAAACTTTATAGAAAACGTAACTTTATCAAATACACAAAGAGGTGAAGGAGGTTTTGGAAGCACAGGTGTTTAACTTTTAATATTAAATTATGAACAATAAATTTTTCTTAACTTTCAGCATAACTATTGCAATATTCAGTTGTAGACCAATTAAAAAAGTAACAGCTATTGACAATGCACTTGAAAAAAAAGATACTACTCAAACAGTAGTTGTAACACAAACAGAAACAACACCATCAAAGCCAACAATTGATTCTTTTGCCATTGTGAAAGATGTAATAAACACCATTAACACAAAAAAAATGGATTACAGCACATTTAATGCAAAAATTAAAGTTGAATTTTATGGACAAGAGGAAAACCAAAATTTTACAATTTACTTAAGCATAAAAAAAGATAGTGTTATTTATGCACAACTTAAAGGAGCCTTAGGCATTGTAGGTATGCAAGCAAAAATTACAAGAGACAGTGTAATTTTGGTAAGAAAATATGGAGAAAAATATATACAGAAAAGAGCCATCTCTTATTTACAAGAATTAACCAAAATTCCTTTCGATTTTAATACAGTACAAGATATTTTAGTTGGTAATCCAATATTTTTAAATAATAATATTGTTACTTATAAATTTAACGATGATAATTTATTGGTGCTACTATTGGGCAATCAATTTAAAAATCTACTAACTGTAGATAATCAAACTAAACAAGTAACACATTCTAAATTAGATGATGTAGACGTTTTAAAAAATAGAACCTGCGATATTACCTATAGCAATTATGTGATACATAATAATTTTCCATTTTCAACTTACAGAAGTATCAGTGTTTCTGAAAAATCAAAACTCGATGTAAATATGGATTTTAAAGACTATAGTTTTAACGAACCGTTAAAATATGTATTTGCATTGCCAAAAAACTTTAAAATAAAATAACTTAGCAGCCCACACATTAAATTTTAAAATTTGATTTAAAGGCTACTCTAAAATATTAACATGTCAATAAAAAAAGTTGTTTATATAATTTCATTTGTTTGTTTAATGGTAACTGCTGCCTTTGGCCAACAGCCTACCAAAGAAGAATTGAATAAACAAAAGCAACAAATTGAAAAAGAAATTGCCGATCTTAATAGAAGCCTAAAAGAAGTAAGCACAAATAAACAACAAGCTTTAAAAATATTAACCTTAATTAATTCTAAGGTTGAGGCAAGAGAAAGCTTAATAAGAAACATTAATAAAGATATTAAACGAATAGATGAAGATTTATTTGTAAAGGAAAGAGATGTATATCGTTTAAAAAGAGAGCTAGACACCCTTAAAATGAAGTATGCCAAAAGCATAGATTTTGCATACAGAAATAGAAGCAATTACCAATACTTAAATTTTTTGTTTAGTGCAAACGACTTCAATGACGCCTTAAAAAGAGTTACTTATTTAAAAAGTTATCGGGCATTGAGAGAAACTGAAGCAGCCAACATTGCAAAAACTCAGCAACTTTTACAAACCACCATTTCTCAATTAGGTGATAACAAAAATGAAAAAAAGACAGCCCTTGTATCGCAAAACGAACAACTGAAAAAAGCAGAAGAAGATAAAAAAGAAAAAGATAAAATTTTACAAGATTTAAAAGGGCAAGAAAAAGAATTACAAGTACAAATAAGAAAAAGAGAAAAACAAAGACAAGATTTAAATAATGCAATTGCAGCTGCTGTAAGAAGAGAAGTTGAAGAAGCCAAAAGAAAAGAAAAAGAAAGAATTGCACGTTTAAAAGCCGAACAAGAACAAAAGAAAAAAGAACTCGAAGCTATTGCAAAAGCAAAAGCAGAAGAAGTTAGGCTAGCAAAAATTGAAGCCGAAAAAAGAATTAAAGAAGCAAAAGATTCGAAAGAAAGAGATTTAGCAGAAGCTAAACTAAAAGCCAAAGAAGCAGAAGCTAAAGAAGCAGAGAAAAAAGTAACTGCTATAACCTATGGACCTGGAAGTGTACTAAATCCTGGTCAAAAAATTGTTACTGCCGATGGTAAAACAAGGGAGTACAGTGTATTTGAAAGTACAACAGAGGGATTGAACATAAGCTTAGAATTTGAAAAAAACAAAGGAAGATTACCTTGGCCAGTTTCAACAGGAATAGTTTGTGCCAAATTTGGACCTACTAAAATTAATGAATATACTACAGTTAATCATGATGGTATAAATATTTGTGTACCTTCTGGAACTCAAGTTAAATGTGTAGCAACAGGAGAAGTATCTAGAATATTTAATTTAGATGAATATAAATGTGTAATGGTAAGACATGGTAAGTACATTACAGTTTACAATAAAATAACTAATGTATTTGTTTCTCAAGGACAAAAAGTTAATCCTGGCACTCCAATAGGTATTGCAATTCAAGGAGACAATAGTGGCGGTGAATTTGAATTTCAAATTAATAATATTGGTAATAATAATCAAAAATTAAACCCAGAATCTTGGTTAATTAGACGCTAACCCATGAATAAATTCATCAAATATTTTGCTATTGGCATTGCTACTTTTATAGCTTATGTATTATTCGATAATAGAAATACAACAAATTTATCCTTTAGACAAAAAGTATTAAAAACCTTATACCCTGCTATTTTATTTTTTAGCAAACTCACAGGTTCAAAATCATCCATCAAAAAAAACGATTCAAAAATGCAACCTTCAACTTCATTTTACACCTTAAATGATACTTTAAATAATGGCACAATTTTTAATTTTGATAGCCTTAAAGGCAAAAAAGTATTAATTGTAAATACTGCTTCAAACTGTGGATATACTAATCAATACGAGGCTTTACAAACTTTGCACCAACAATATGGTAATAAATTAGTGGTGATTGGTTTTCCATCAAACGATTTTAAAGAGCAAGAAAAAGGAAACGATGATGAAATTGCATCTTTTTGCAAAATTAACTATGGTGTTACTTTTTTATTAATGAAAAAAAGTGGTGTTTTAAAAAATAGCCAACAAAACAAAGTTTTTCAATGGCTTACTAGCATTGAACAAAATGGTTGGAACGATGCCCCTCCTACTTGGAACTTTAATAAATATCTCATCAACGAACAAGGTATTTTAACCCACGTTTTTGAACCTGGAATTTCACCCTTAGACACAGAAGTTGTTGAGTCTATAACCAAATAATTGATTAATAATTACACCAAAACATTTTTCCCATTAATGCATTGCACATAAATTTGTGTAATGCTTTTTAACTTTGACTTTTATAGTTCT
This sequence comes from Chitinophagaceae bacterium, assembly GCA_049242865.1. GTDB lineage: Bacteria > Bacteroidota > Bacteroidia > Chitinophagales > Chitinophagaceae > CAIVPM01. The sequence continues at coordinate 8,242 of JBMLOR010000090.1, forward strand.
CTACTCCTAATTTTCTTTGTACATACAGTTGTTTACGCTATTTTATTTTTTGTAAAATTTAAAAAACAACAATTACAATCTAGCTTTTGGCTTGGCTTGTTTTTATTATTAGCTGCATTATATATTACACCTTGGATGGTTGGTTTTGCAGGTTGGTATGGCACTCAACCTTATAGAGATATTTTATTTTATACACCATTTCAACATCTTTTTTTAATTGGTCCTTGTATATTTTTTTACGTAAATAGCTTGTTTAACCCAAGTTTTAGAGTTACCAAAAAAGAAATTTTACACTTTATACCCTCTGCTCTTTACTTAGCCTTTTGTGTTGTGATGGTGGTATATGATAAACTTGTACTTAGAGATTATTTTTTTCTTAAAAATGGTCAAGACCCTGATTTTGACGATTGGTATCAGTTATTAGGCTTTTTAAGTATGATAAGTTATTTTATTGCATCTATAAAGTACTATAATGCATACAAACGAGCTATAGAAAATGTAATTAGTAACTCGGCAGATTTTTTATTTACTTGGGTTAGAAATTTTTTGTTTGCCTTTTTATTTATTCTAATTGCATGGTTTTTATTGGCATTGTTTACCCTAGTTTTTAGCTTAAGATATATAGATAGTTGGTGGTATTTTTTAGCTTTTGCAATTTGTTGCTACTATATTGCAATTGCAGGTTACAGCAATGCTGTTGAAGCAAAGATTTTTTTTAAAACCAAAATATTTTCTAAAGAAAATACAGCCTTGTTACAACAAAATGTAAGCCCACTTTTACTTGAAAACAATTCTATTGAATTTGAGGAAATTGAAATTGAATCTTTGAAACCAGAAGATAAGTTAAACAGCAATGAATGGGCAGCTTGGAAACAAAAAATTGAACACGTTTTACTTATAGAAAAAAAATATGAAGAACCCGAATTAACCTTATTTGACATTGCTAAAAAATTAAATACCAATATTTCTCTCCTAAGTAAAGCCATAAATAATGCTTTTAATAGCAATTTTAATGATGTGGTAAATGGTTATAGAATTGCTGCATTTATTGATTTAATTAATCAAGGCGAACACAAAAAACAAACCATTCTTTCATTAGCTTTTGAAGTAGGATTTAATAGTAAAGCAACATTTAACAGAGCCTTTAAAAAAATTAAAGGAGTTTCACCTCAAGAATTTATAAAAAAATCAAACTTTGAAATAAATTGATTTTCAATTTGTTAGACAAATTGAAACCAGCAAATGATGATTTGATACTTAAAAAGTAGTATCAAATCATCATTTGAAGCGACTACATTTTTTGATTAATGCAATTTGCACCCATCATCAAAAAATAAAAATTATGTCGTACAAAAAATTCCTATTTATAGCTAGCTTTTGTTTAGCTATAGTTTCCTGCAGCATTTTTAAAAGTATTACATCAAACACTTCCATTGCCCCAAATAAAAGTTTTGTTTTAGGGGATAATGAGCATGGCAAGTTTAAAGCAAAGGTTAAAAACGTTTCAAATCAACCTATTGAAATAAAAACTAAACCATTGGGTGGAGTTGCCACTTTGGTAAAAACCTTACAACCCAATGAATCGATTACTATTAAAATTGAAGCCAATACTGCTGTTATTATTAAAAACAATTCTAATGACACTGCAAGTGTTGACTTAAAAGTTAATGGCGACACAGGGTTATCAATGGGCTTCAGTAAACAACTCATAAATCAAAGATGATTGAAACTATAAAAAATTTAAAAACAATAAAATAAAATGAACATGAAAAAAATCTTTCAAAAATTAAATAATCCAATTTTAATGCCTTTTTGGTGGCAAGATTTATTATTAGCTATACCAAGAATTGTTTGTGGTTTTTGGCTTGCTACAGAATTTGGTGCTCCAAAATTTGGGATGCCTTGGAGCCCTGTTGATAACAACTTAAATCTTTTCGAAGTGGCATTTTGGTTTCCTAATGATGTTGCATCGTATGGTGGCATTTTTAAAATGTTTCCTGCATTTTTTGCTTGGATGGGAGCATTTAGCGAAGCTGTTGGAGGCATTTTTTTAATATTTGGCTTTCAAACAAGGCTCTTCTCCTTTCTTGTAATTTGTACCATGTGTGTAGCTGCATTTTTAGAACAATGGGAAAATGGTTTATGGGCAATGCTTGCAGCTCTAGGTTTTTTGTGGTTGTACATGCACAGTCTTATACTAGGTTCAGGGAGATTTGGTATTGACTACTATATCTCAAAAAAAATTAAATAATTAGGGAAATTGGCTCAACAGTAAATACAACAACAAATCATTTGTATTATTTGCCTTTGTTGCATCAATTCAAAAAACAAAAAAATTAAAACAATGAAAAATAAAATATTCTCAGCAATAATAATTGCCTTAAGTGTAACATCTTGTGTTCAAAAAGCATACTTAAAAACAGTAGTAATTACCTTAACTGTTAATGATAAGAAAGGAATTGAAAAAGTAGGCATTCGTGGAAAAGGAAAACCACTAAGTTGGAATGAAGATTATTTAATGAAAGAAGTAATCAAAGATTCTGTTTACACTGCCACAATAAGTACAATGACTGCTTATAAATTTGGTGAAATTAAGTTTACCATAAATGGGGATTTTGAATTAAAAGATAAACCCAACAGAAAAGTAACTTTCAGCGAAAAAAGCGATACTACTTATTATACTGCTGTATTCGATAAAAATTAATCATCCATAAATATAATTTAATACATAACAATCATGTTTGGTACTACAAATACCAAACAAAAAACAAAAAAAATAGAAAATGAAAAAAATACTTATCATCACATCATTAATAGTTGGCTTAAATGCCACTGCTCAAAAAGTATATAACAACTTCAAAGACTTTGATAAAGTTGTACTCAATAATATCAACGGTTCAGTTGTTATTGAAACTGGTAAAGAACATAAAATTGAAGTTGATGGAGTGCCAGAAGATGATTCAATAATAAACATCGAAGAAACTAGAGAAAATCGTTTAATTATTTCCATGAAAAAAGGTTTAGGATGGGAGTACACTAAAAATTTGAATCTTAAAATTAAAATTACAATGCCAGGTATTTCAAAATTGTATAATAATGGAAATGGCAATGTAACTATTACCAATTTAGTTACAAGATATTTAGGAGTTGAAAACGATGGTAATGGCGATATTACATTAAATGGAACAATAATTGATTTGCTAGAAATTGAAAATAGTGGTAATGGTGATGTAAAGGCAAAACAAATAGAAGCAAAAAAAGTAAATGCCACAAAGCAAGGTAACGGTAATATTGAAATTAAAACAAATGCAAACTTTGATACCAAACTAAGTGGAAATGGTAATATAATTAACTATGGAAATGGCAAAGCCATGATACTAAAGCAAACAGGAAATGGTCAGGTAATCTATAAAAATTAATTTAATACTTTATATAGTCTCAAATCAAAATGTAGAAAACCCAAACAATTGTAAAATAGAAGATCATGAATAACTAAGGAAAATTTAGTACTACTATGTTTAATTAAACTTTTAGTTAGTATTAAGTTTTCCTTTATTGTTTTATATTATTGATTATCAGTTGCATTAATTTTATGTATGCTATAAATACTAGATTTTCCTGAAACTACGTAAGATACAATACAAGCAACAGCAACAAAAATTGCACATTCATTGCCAAACAATTCTGTTGCCATTAAAATACAAGCTAATGGACAATTCGTTGCACCTGCAAAAACAGCTACAAAACCAATACCTGCTAAAAAACCAATAGGCAAAGGAAGTATATACGAAAGTGCATTGCCTAATAAAGCTCCTATAAAAAATAATGGAGTAACTTCTCCGCCTTTAAAACCTGCACTTATGGTTAATACAGTAAATATTAATTTCAACAAAAAATCATACATAGGTAATTGCCGACTAAATGAATCGACAATTGTTGGAACTCCTAAACCAATGTACTTTGTAGTTCCCAAAATCCAAATTAAACAAACTATAATTAGGCCTCCAACAAAAGCTCTTAATGGAGGAAATTTTATTGCTGTTTTATAGAATGCACTATAAGAATGCATGCTTTTGCAAAATAGAGAAGCATAAAAACCAAAAACTACTCCAGCTAGTATAATATAAAATAGGTTTAAAAATGAAAATTGTGGTAAAACACCCATGTTAAATTGTGTGTGGCCAACATTCCAAAATTTGGTTATGTTGTTTGCAATGCTAGATGCCAAAAAAGCTGGAAAGATAGCATGATAATTTATTCTACTTGCAATCAAAACTTCTAAGCCAAAAATTGCTCCTGCTATTGGTGTACCAAAAACTGAACCAAAGCCTGCTGCAATAGCTGCAATAATTAATATTCGTCGTTCATCAATAGATAATTTTAAAGGCTTGCTAAATTGATCTGCAATAGCACCTGCCATTTGCAAAGCTGTACCTTCTCGCCCTGCAGAACCACCAAATAAATGTGTAACTATGGTACCAAAAAAAATAAAAGGTGCCATTTTAATAGGAATAATTTCTTTGGGTTGATGAATTGTACTGAACAATAAATTATTTCCTGCCTCAATATTTTTACCCCAAAAATGATATAAACAAGCAACAGCAAAACCTGCAATTGGTAAAAAAAATAAAATCCACAAATTACTTTCACGAAAATTTGTAACCCAATCTAAAGCAACCAAAAAAGCTGCTGATGCACTGCCTATCAAAGCCCCAATTATTATACAAATGAATGTCCATTTTATAATAAAAGTTAGAATTGCATAACCATTCTTAAAACTAAAAAAGTTATCATCAAAATTAGTTTTAGGCAGCATTTTTTTTATGTTTTGTTGAATTGAAAAACTAGTGCCTTTTATTGATAGCTAAGCTGCAATTTACTTAATGCTTATAAATAAAATAATAAACCTAATGATTATTTAATTTACTTTAGTTTCGTATTTTTTGTGAGATTTGGCAATATTTATCTACCAAAATTATTTCTTCTATACCATGTAAACACAAATACAAAAATTCCAATTAAGAATATTGGCAAAGCAATGTTAATCAATTGCCAAAAAGATTTTTCTTCTTTTACTTTATTTTTATCGAGCAACCTAAGTGTAAAATCTTTATTACGTGTACTAATTATGGCTGCATTGCCAACTAAATAATCCATACAATTTATAAAAAAATCACGATTAGCAAATGTATATTCTTCAAACTGCTGGGTACCCATAGGCAATGCTTTACCAGATTCTGTAATTACATTTGTAACTAAGTCGGCATCGCTTATAACTATTTGCTGACTTGGTTTTATCCCTTTTTCTAGAAAATTTATTCCAGTAAATTTTGCCACACTATCTTTCATTTGTGGTGTAAATCTATTGGCATACAAACTTTGAAAATTACCTTCTAGCAAAACAGCAACAGGCACATTGCTTTTAGTAAATGTATTAAAATCGTTTTCGGTTTTAATGCTTTGTAAACTAACTATAGCTGGTGTACTTAAAGTTCTACTATTGGTATCTGTAGCAAGTAATACAGTTTTTGTAATTCCATCTGCCTTTACAGTATCAATACTGCTTGGAAAAATACTCAACACATGGTCTAAGTTTTTACTAATGGGATGCGATTTTTTACTGCTACTTAACAAAGGATAATATGGAAATGGAATACGTTGAATTTGAGGCTGACCGCCACTATTGCCAACTACTAAAGGTTGTTTAGCACAGTTTAAATCTTGCAATAAATCTGGATTAATTCTTACACCATACCTAAACAACAAATCATCAATTTGTAGATTTTTATCAAAAGCCACAAAATCGCTTTTGGCTCTAATTAAACTATCAAACTCAGCATACAGTTTATCAATAAGCCAAACAACTTTTCCACCTTGCATGATGTATTGATCAATTTTAACTTTATCAATTTCACTAAAGGTTAATTGAGGTTTTACAATAACTAAAGCTTTTACTGTATCGGCATTTAGCATACCATTTTTTAAATCGAATAAAGCTAATCTGTAGTTTGTTCTCAACATGTTGGTTAAGTCTACAATCGTTGGATTTAAGGGTTCTCCATTTCCCATGGCAAGTGCTACAACAGGATAATTGCTACGAGTAAGTTTATCTATGGCATCATCAAATTTAAACTCTAATAAAGCCTCACTATAGTTTAAACTGCTTTCTTCATCTTGTCCACTTTTACCACTCATTAAATCAATTGCAATGGCTTTATTATTGCATTTTACTATTGCTGCAGGAAAAATTACTTGCTCTGTTTTTTCACCATCTTCTCTATCAAGTTGATTATTTACAGGCTTTATACCCATAGCTGCCAAGCTATCATAAATATAGGCTTTGGTGCTGTCGCTAGCTCCATCACCTGGTTTTGAGAAAGTAAAAGTTAATAAACCATTGCTTAAGCTTCTGTAATTTTCCAACAAATCTTTGGTGGCAATTTGTAATTTTTTAAAACCACTACTTAAATTTCCATCCAATAAAACTTCAATTTCAACAGTTTGATTTAAGTTTTGGATTAAAGATTTTGTTGCAGGTTGAATAGAAAATTTTTTCTCTTCTGTTAAATCAACATTAGCATTAATAGAGTTAAAAAAATATAACCCTACAATAAAAATTACTGCTAAACTTATGTACCAAAACTTGTTAATTAATTTGAGCATGAGTATTTTGCTGTTGCCTAAATTTTTGCCTGAAATTAAATATTATGAATTAAAAAATGGTCTTACGGTGTTAAGCGAAAGACCATTTTTTATTTTCTTCAATCTTATATGAAAATATTATTTACCCAATTTTGTTTTTAAATTACTATCTAAAGCATCTAAAAACTCTTCAGTGTACAAATAGTGTTCGCCATGATTTACTTTGTTACCGTGAATACAAACTGCTAAATCTTTAGTCATTTTGCCACTTTCAACAGTTTCTATACATACAGCTTCTAGAGCGTGACAAAAATCAATTAATTCTTGGTTTCCATCTAGTTTACCTCTAAACTCTAGGCCTCTAGTCCATGCAAAAATTGATGCAATTGGATTAGTGCTTGTAGGTTTTCCTTTTTGATGTTCTCTATAATGGCGAGTTACAGTACCATGAGCAGCTTCTGCCTCCATTACTTTTCCATCAGGTGTAACTAAAGTAGAAGTCATCAAACCAAGGCTACCAAAACCTTGTGCAACTGTATCGCTTTGTACATCACCATCATAGTTTTTACAAGCCCAAACAAAGTTACCATTCCATTTTAAAGCACTAGCCACCATATCATCAATTAAACGATGTTCGTA
>JBMLOR010000091.1:0-2277 GCA_049242865.1 Chitinophagaceae bacterium
AAACAATGGAATGATGCAAAACCATAACATTCAAGTAAGTGGAGGAAGCGATAAAGTTAACTTCTTAATCAGCGGAACCTATTTGCAACAACAAGGCTTAATGGTAAACAATAGCTTTAAAAAGTTTGATTTAAGAATGAATGGTGATGTACAGGTAACTAAAAAAATCAAGTTTTCTACAGATATGTTTTTTACCAAAGCAACCAATATTCAACCAGCCGGCATGAGTACTACAGAAATTATACAACGTAGCATTTCAATGGCACGTCATTTTCCTGGCAAATTTGGAAATGGTTTATATGGTGATGCTGGACAAAGCAACAGAATAAACCCAATTGGTGCAGCAGAAAATAGTGGTATAAATAGGGCCGAAACGCCAACCTTAAGTTTAGCTTTTAGTTTAAATGCAGAAGTTTTTAAAAACTTTATCATAGAAGCTTCTTATAATACAAGATCTTCATATACAGAAGCTTATGTTGCAAGAGGAACTTACAGATCTTTTAACCCAAATCCTGCCACAAATGAGTACATTTTTGCACAAGATATTGGCGACTCTACTTTAAGCTATACCAACAATAGAACCAATATAAATCAGTACAACGCTTCTGCAAATTATTCTTTTAAAATAAATAAAAATCACCAATTTAAAATCCAAACAGGTTTTCAAGCCTTTGATAATTTTTCAAGTAGTATAGGGGCAAGCAGGCAGGGTTTGCAAAATCCTGATCGTCCATATTTAAACTTAGCAACATCGGCTTTACAACCTACAGTTAGTGGAAGTGCAACAGACTTTTCTTTAGCCGGTTTTTATGGAAGATTAAACTACTCGTTTAATAATAAATATCTTTTTGAATTTACAGGAAGATACGATGGTTCATCACGCTTTAGCCAATTATTAAACAAACAATGGGGTTTCTTCCCTGGTGTTTCTGCAGGATGGGTATTAAGTAATGAGAATTTTATGAAAAGCAACAAGGTAATTAACTATGCAAAAATTAGAGCATCTTACGGAAGGTTAGGAAATCAAGAAGTTGGTAGCAACTATCCTTTTGTTGCAACTGTTAACGGCGGTACTGCTTACTATTTTAATAACCTACTTTCTCCTGGTTCTTCACTTAATGGATTACCTAACGAAAGTATTGGATGGGAAACCTCATCTCAAACCAATTTTGGGGTAGACGTTGCTTTACTTAAAAATAAATTATCGATAACTTTTGATTACTACACCAAAAAGGTGGAAGATATGTTGATAGATTTTCCAATTCCTAATGCTTTAGGTTTTGTAAGTGCAGGGTCATCAATACCAGCAAATGCAGCTAGTATGGTAAATAGAGGATGGGAGTTTAGTGCAACGTATAAAGGCAATATTGGAAAACTAAATTTTAGTGTTACTGGTAACTTAAGTGATGTGCGTAATGAAATACTTGATACAAAAGGTAGAGATATTGTGCAAGGAAATCAAGTTTCAAGAGCAGGAAGCAGCATTCGTTCGTATCAATTGTTCTTAACAGATGGATTATATCAAATTGGCGACAATTTCAACAAACCTTACAATGGAACACGTTTTACTGGAGCTGGTGATATAAAATATAGAGATATAGATGGCAACGATACTATTAATGCAAGAGATAGAGTTTTAATAGGAAACAATTTTCCAAGATATGACTATAGTTTAAACATTAATGTTGATTACAAAGGCTTTGACCTGAATGTGTTTTTGTTTGGAGTAGGTATGAGAGACAACTACATTAGCGGTATTGCTGTACAACCATTTAATGCAGGCAACTGGATTGCAGGTGGTTTAACTAGTGCTTTAGACAGATGGACAAGCTCTAAAACAAATGCTCGTTTACCAAGATTATTTAGTGGAGGAAATGGCAATTATGTAGCAAGCGATTATTGGCTAATGAGTGGTGCATTTATGAGGGTAAAACATATTACATTAGGTTATACTTTACCTAAAAAACTAATGGATAAGCTTAATATTCAGTCTCTTCGTTTTTATGTAAATACAGTAAATCCATTTACCATAAGCAATTACGAGCCTGGTTTTGACCCTGAAATAGCAAACCAAACTGGTGCCTTTTATCCAATCATGAAAACAACTACAATAGGTTTAAACTTAAAATTTTAAAAAACAACAACAATGAAAAAAATATATAAATATTTAATTGCAAGTTTAGCCATCTCTAGTTTAGGGATTACTGGTTGTAACAAATACTTAGATAAAGAACCTTTATCTTCAATCACACAAAGAGATTTTTATAGCAATGCTGC
>JBMLOR010000092.1:0-2108 GCA_049242865.1 Chitinophagaceae bacterium
ATATGACTTGGAAAGCAATGTTTACTTCGTCGGTTGGTAAAAAATTAGTGATGGGCTTAACCGGCATTTCCCTTGTACTTTTTTTAACAGTTCACGTAAGTATAAATGCCTGTGTTTTTGCAGGTTTATTTATTGATGAACCAACAGGACAAATGTTTAACAAAGCAGCTCATTTTATGGGTAGCACAGTTATTATTCGTATAGCAGAAGTTGGTCTTTTTGCAGGAATTTTGTTACACATTGTACAAGGCTACCTACTTACTTTACAAAACCAAAAAGCACGCTCTGTAGGATATGCAGTGGCTTATAAAGATGGTAGTAAGTGGTATAGCAGAAGCATGGGATTATTAGGTAGTATTATTTTAATATTTATGTGTGTGCATTTATATCATTTCTGGGTTCCTGCTCGTTTTACCCATGCAGGTTTAGAAAATGAAATTAGTTACGATGGCGGCATAACCAATATGCACAATATGTTTGAGTTAATGCGAGTTACTTTTAGTGAACTATGGGTGGTAATTGTTTATAGCCTTGGTTGTTTAGGTTTGGGTTATCATTTGGCACATGGATTTCAAAGTGCCTTTAAAACGCTTGGTGTACACAATAAAAAATATCATGCTATGCTAACTAGTGTTGGATATGGATATTCTATATTGGTTGTAGTTTTATTTATTGCCATGCCGTTGGCATTTTACTTAGGTTGGATTTAGATAATTAATCAATTAGCCAAATCAACAATTCGACAATTTTGTTGATTTGGTAGTTAATTTAAAGTTTTCAATTGTCGAATTATCAAATTATCAAATTGGCGAATTCTATGCTTGATTCAAAAATACCTGCAGGAAAATTAGACGAAAAATGGGTGGATTATAAAGGCCACTGCAAATTAGTTAACCCTGCAAACAAACGTAAACTAGAAGTTATAGTAGTAGGTACTGGTTTAGCTGGTGCAAGTGCTGCTGCTAGCCTTGGTGAAATGGGATATAAAGTGAAAGCATTTTGCTTTCAAGATAGTCCACGAAGAGCTCATAGTATTGCAGCTCAAGGTGGAATTAATGCAGCTAAAAATTATCAAAACGATGGCGACTCTGTGTTTCGTTTGTTTTACGATACTATTAAAGGTGGTGATTATAGAGCAAGAGAAGCCAATGTTCATCGTTTGGCTGAAGTAAGTACTAATATTATCGACCAATGTGTTGCACAAGGTGTACCATTTGCTCGTGAGTATGGTGGCTTGTTAAGTAATAGAAGTTTTGGTGGTACACAAGTACAACGTACGTTTTATGCAGCTGGTCAAACTGGTCAGCAATTATTAATTGGTGCTTATCAAGCATTAGAGCGTCAAGTAGCTTTAGGTAACGTTACTATGTATGCTCGCCACGAAATGCTTGAAGTGGTTAAGGTTGACGATAAAGCAAGAGGCATAATTGCCCGAAATTTAGTAACCGGTAATTTAGAACGTCATTTTGGACATGCAGTTTTATTATGCACTGGAGGGTATGGTAATGTTTTCTATCTTTCAACAAATGCAATGGGTAGCAATGTTACAGCTGCTTGGAAAGCCCATAAAGCTGGAGCATATTTTGCAAATCCATGTTTCACACAAATTCATCCAACTTGTATTCCTGTAAGTGGCGACCACCAATCTAAACTTACATTAATGAGTGAAAGCTTGCGTAATGATGGTAGAATTTGGGTTCCAAAAAAACAAGGCGACACTAGAAAAGCTACTGATATCCCTGAAGAAGAAAGAGATTATTATTTAGAAAGAAGATATCCTGCTTTTGGTAATTTAGTGCCAAGAGATGTGGCTAGTAGAGCTGCAAAAGAAAGATGTGATGCAGGTTATGGTGTTGGTACAAGTAAACAAGCTGTTTATTTAGATTACGCTGCAGCCATTCAACGTTATGGAAAAGCTGAGGTTAGCAAAAGAAATTTAGGAAATGTAAGTGCTGAAGAAATAACTCGTTTAGGTAAAGAAGTTGTAAAAGAAAAATATGGTAATTTATTCGATATGTACGAAAAAATTACTGGCGAAAATCCTTACGAAGTACCAATGCGTATTTATCCTGCTGTACACTATACTATGGGTGGTTTATGGGTAGATT
>JBMLOR010000093.1:0-2142 GCA_049242865.1 Chitinophagaceae bacterium
CTCCTTTGACATTGCAAATATAACAATTTGCATTAATACACCAATTTATTTTTAATCTTCAACCTCAATAAATCTTCTACCTTTTACCAATTTAACCTTTACTTGGTTCTTCTTCATTTGCTTAGTTATTGCAGTAGGGCTAACGCCTATTTTACGAGCATAATCAACTGGTAACAGATATTTTTTTTCTTTAGCCATAATGCAAAAATAATGGTTTAAAATTATACTATCCCAAAATTTTCGTTATAGTCTTTTTTTTCCTTAGCTCTTTTTTTACTGTATTCACTTGTACATTCAATACACTTGTCGCAAAGCCTGTCTATTTTCTTTCTATTCGCATAAAAATATTCATTTGTTGCTGGCAATGACCTATTGCACCCACCTTTACATTTTTTTGTCATCTTTAATCATTTTTAAGTATAAATCAATTAGTTGTTTCTTATTTTCTTTTTCAATAAAATGAAATGAATATTTAGAATTACGCCCAAAAGCATTTTTAAAATCAATCATTTTCTTTTTTATTGGAAGGCTATAATCAAGCCTCAGTTCGCTTATTCTAGCTCGAAATCCATTGTAATTAGTATCACGTTCACTAATTCCTTTAGTGCTAATTAACGCCTTTAAAATGGCTGTTGTTTGGCTATTTGGTTGAGGTAATTTTGGCATAGATTTAATTTTTATTAGCTTTATTAAATGAATTGAAATAGTTACTTTCTGCAATTGCTTTGCCTAGTGTTTGGCATTCATCAATATACTTGTTCAATTTCGCATCTTGCAAATCTTGTGCATCTTGTTGTTTCTGCCTCCATTTATCGACATTAAAAGGTTTTTCTATTGGCTGCCTTACAACTACATTAGCAATCTTTTTTACAGGCATACAATCAGCAGTAACAATATCAAGGCTTGAATGGCAGTTTGAGCAAAATTCGTAAACCTCATTATTTTCTTCGTCAAAGTATTCATCAAAATCTTTTTCCAGGACCAGGCATTTTTTACAGAAAGTAACTTGCATATAATTATTTTTTAGTGGTTAATTCTATTAAGTTATCCTTGCTTATTTTATATGCAGCTTTTACTTGCTCAATCGTCCTAACACCGCTACCTAATGCAGCTACAACTTGCTTCCATTCTTTTGTTAGCGTCACCTTATCCTTTTCAGTTTTGTTAAGCCAAGGACGATTGTCTTCACTGCTATTTTTATGAGTGTCAGTTGTGCTGTTAGTATTAGGCGAATGACTTGCAGCATTTCCATCATCATCATCATCAATATTTAACCCTAAAATGGCTGCTAAAGCATAACGCCTTTGGTATGTAATACTAGAACCTCTACCTTGTGGGTCATTCTTTACAGGGTGCATTTCGTAATTAGCCTGTAAATATTCGCCGCTTTCTGCGTGCATTAAAATAGTAGTTAACCCATTTTCTCCAGTTGGAAACTGAGCGAAACTTAAACCGCTCTCATTAAGTGGCACATTGATAACATCTAAAATGTTAGATAGTGTTGCATACTTGCTTTTAAAGAAAGGATTGCTAGCATCTTTCTTCACAGTATCTACTTTTACGTGAAAAAGAATTATCGCTGATGCGATGTTTTTGATTGATTGGCTTTTTTCCATTTTGTTTGTTTTTTTAGTGATGCAAATATATGTATTTTGGTTTAATATTAAACCAAAAATATAAAAAAAAATTATTTTATTTTTTTAACTAACTTAGTGCCACACTTGCAATCTACTTTTATAACAGTATCTTTTTTTGTGTAGTTTACGTTCTTCAACCCCTTGCAATTAGGGCATTTGATAAATGTTTCTAAAATTTTAATTGCCATTGTTAAATCTGTTTTAAAACATCTTCCAATTGATTGTGTAGTTCTTCAAGCCCATCCTCATTAAGTGCTGTAAGTTGTACTAATATTTTACTAATAAACAGCATCTCATTACTGTTAAACTCTTTTTTAAAAGCATTGGTATATTTGATATTTGCTGATGGGTGAAAACAAAACCAATTTTGCACCTGCTGGCAACTACTCACCAGCCTATTTGTCCTTTGCCTCAGCTCGTGCTTACTGTTATCTACTAATGACAAAGCTCCATATTCAGCAACAACGCTCCCAATAGAAATCAATTTTAAAGCGTTTATTTCTTT
>JBMLOR010000094.1:0-1747 GCA_049242865.1 Chitinophagaceae bacterium
CAAACTCACCTCTTTTTATGTTTTCGCTTCCCTCAAACATTAAGTGTTCAAAAAAATGTGCAAAACCAGTTCTTGCAGTATCTTCATTTTTACTTCCTACATGGTACAATGCAGAAACTGCCACTACAGGAGCTGTTTTGTCTTGATGCAAAATAACTTTTAAGCCATTTGGCAAAGTATATTTTTCGAAAGTAATTTTTGGAGCTTGTGCTTGCAATGCAAGACTTAAAAAGCTACCACCTACAAATAATAGTAGTAATTTTTTCATGTGTTAATTTATTTTCTTTACAAATAAAAGGTTTGAGACTTATTAGTATTTCTATTTTAATCTTTGTTACAAAAAAATTAACATTAATGTTGATTTTTTGTTTGAAAATGGATGAATGGACTTTTTTAAATGATTGATGGGATAAAGAATTTAATTAATAATTAGGAAGATTTTAGTTGAATGGGTTGCAAACTTGCTTTTTTACTTGGCAAATATGCTGCTAACAATGAAATGCCAAACAAGGTTACAAAACTTACCACATAATCCTGCCACATCATTTTTACAGGGTAATAATCAATTAAAAAACTAGTACCCCCAAGTTTTATTAGTTTAAAGTGCAATTGAATACTACAAATCAAAGTAGCCAATATAAAGCCTGCTATACCACCTATCAATGCCAACAAAATACCTTCGCTTAAAAATATTTTTTTTATTAAACTATCGCTTGCTCCTATTGCTTTAAGAATTTGAATGTCTTTTTGTTTTTCTAATACCAACATGGTTAAAGAGCCAATGATATTAAAAGCAGCAATTAAAAGTATTAAACACAATACACCATAAATAATCCACTTTTCGGCTTGCATTACTGCAAATAAACTTTTGTTTTGCTCGTACCTTGTTTGCACTTGTATAGTATTACCAAATATAGATTGTATACTTTTTGTGATATTTTTTATGTTAGAGTTACTGCTCAACTTTAACTCGATATAACTAAAATTGTTTTGCTCAATATTGAGCATATATCTAACAAAATCTATGTTAGTAAAACAATATTTATTATCAAACTCTTGTTGCACTAAAAAAGTGGCTGTTGCAACGGCTGTACTGCTATTAAAAGCATCAACATTTTGTAAATTAATTGCCCCACCTTTATTTGGCATATAAACTGTAATGCCATTTATGGCAGTTTCAATATCTGCAGCTAAAGCATTTTCAACCCCTGCACCTAATACAATTTGAGGTTGTTGCACATCGCCCAAAATAAACTTTCCTCTAACAATATGGTTAGCAATATTGCTTACCTGCGTATAGTTATTTTCTACACCTTTAAGTACCACAATACTCTGTGCATCTCCATTTTTTAAAACTGCTTTTTCTTCAATAACCGTAGTATAAAAGTTTATGCCATTAATTTTTTTTAATTGTTCTAATTGCTGATCGGTTGCATTCAAGTTTTTTCCTTTTGAGGGAAGGATAATAGCATCTGCATAAAAATCGGCATATAGGCCTTTTACTAAATCTTCAAACCCATTAAATACACTTAAAACAATAATTAAGGCAGCCGAAACTACTGCAATAGCAACTACACTTACCCATGCAATTATATTAATAGCATTGGTAGTTTTTTTACTTTTAAAGTATCGCCAAGCAAATAAAAAATTCAATTTTATGTTTTAATTAAACAAATATATTGTTTAAATACAATGCGTTTTATAGTTGCTAAACTGAAGAATAATTTTAGCAAAATATTAAAACATA
>JBMLOR010000095.1:0-6264 GCA_049242865.1 Chitinophagaceae bacterium
ATAATGGTGTTGATGATGCAAGTAAAACTATCAAAAACATTAATACTTCAACAGCTCCAGCACCAGCACCTCCAGCAGCTAACCCTGCAACTACAGTTCCTGCTGCTCCTGCTACAAAGTAATTTTTTGTAAAATATTGAACTTAAACTGTCTGCTAATAAATTTTGGCAGACAGTTTTTATTTAGTTCTAAACCCGTTTCTACATTTTAAATGGAGGTTACACTTACCCAACTTTCATTTGTATGGTTATCCCAACGTACAAGCACTTTATTATTATTAAAAGTATCAATGCTACGCCCAATATAATTTGCTTCTATAGGAAATTCTCTGCTAAATCTTCTATCAATCAATACACAGAGTTCTACTTTTTTAGGACGTCCAAAATCTAACAAAGCATCTAAAGAAGCTCTAATTGTACGGCCAGTGTATAAAACATCATCAATTATTATTACATTTTTATTTTCGATAGAAAAGGGGATATCAGTTTTATTTGCAAGATGCAAAGCTTGGCGTACATCATCTCTGTAAAAAGTGATATCTAATTTGCCATAATTAACTTTTGTATTGGGCAAAATATGTTGTAATGTTTCCACTATTTTATTACTAAAAAAAATTCCTCTAGGTTGCAAACCAATAATAACTGTGTTTTCTAAATTTTGATGGTTTTCAATTATTTCGTAACACAACCTATTTACTGCTTTAGAAATTTGACTATTATTTAAAATTTGACTCATACAAGGTTTTTTATACAACATTTAAATTCAATACTGCAATGGTAACAAATGTAAAGTTAGTTTTTTGATTGAATGCAATTAAAAAAACTGCTTGTTATTACTTATCAAATAAGTATTTCATAAAAGCTATTTGTTGGTACTAAATAAAACAGGGCAATCAATTATTGCCCTGTAAATATAAGTTTATAAAAACTATTTTAATTAACTAGTAACTGCTTATTTATCTAAAAAATACTTGTATTTTAAAATTATACACTAACTCCAAAATCACGTAATGCATCATTTAAACTTGTTTTTAAATCTGTACTTGGCTTTCGTTTCCCAATTATTAAAGCACAACTAACTTGAAACTCACCTGCAGGAAATTTTTTGGTATAACTGCCAGGTATTACAACACTTCTTGCTGGTATTCTTCCTCTGTATTCAATAGTAGTATCGCCACTAACATCTATAATTTTTGTGCTTTGTGTAAGTACAACATTTGCACCAAGCACGGCTTCTTTTTCTACAACCACACCTTCTACCACTATGCATCTGCTACCAATAAAACAACCATCTTCAATAATTACAGGGCTAGCTTGTAGAGGTTCTAGAACACCACCTATACCAACACCACCACTTAAATGCACATGTTTACCAATTTGTGCACAACTTCCTACAGTTGCCCAAGTATCAACCATGGTACCTTCATCAACATAAGCACCAATATTTACATAACTAGGCATAAGCACTACACTTTTAGCTAAATAAGCACCATAGCGAGCCACAGCATGTGGTACTGCTCGTACACCTAAGCCTGCATAATCTTTTTTAAGTAACATTTTGTCGTAAAATTCAAATGGCTCAACTGTCCAAGTTTGCATAGGTTGTATAGCAAAATATAAAAGAATTGCTTGCTTTACCCATTCATTTACTTTCCAGCCATTTTCTGTTGGTTCAGCTGTTCTTAACTGTCCTTTATCTACAGCTTCAATTACTTCTTTTACAGCATTTTTATATTGTTCGTCTTGCAACAATCCTCTATTTGCAAAAGCTTCTTCAATTAATTGTTTCAAATCATTCATGTAATTAAAATTTTCGGCAAACTTAAAGTATAAGCAAAAAAAATGGAGAAGTTTTTCTTCTCCATTTTTTAACTAAGCTATTTGTTTTTCTTTTTGTTTTTTTAATTGATTAATGATGGAATCTAATGCATCATCAAAACTTTCTTCGAATGATTTTGATGAGGCTTTTACAAATAAATCATGTTTAGGTATGTGAACTTTAATTTCAGCAACTTTATCTTTAATAGTATGCACTACATTATCTAATTTTAGATACACATGTACGTCAACTATTTTGTCGTGAAACTGTGTTAATTTATTTACTTTATTTTTTACGTACTCTATAAGCTTTACATCTGCAGTAAAGTGAACTGATTGAACATTTACATTCATAACGTTTCAATTTTTAAGGTGAAGAAATAAAATCATTTCAAGTAAATTTATTTTACATAGGCATTTAATTATTACGTGAATAAATATACGATTTTTTAAAACTTACAGTTTTTTTTTGTGATGAATTTTCTTATTTCATATCAACGCCTAAACAACATTTTCCAAAATAGCTACTACATCAATTTAGCTCAAAACAATATATTTGTTGCTCTCATAGCTATTCACATGAAAAAAATATATTTAGTAATACAATTATTAATGATAGGTCAATTTATTAAGGCACAAATTACACAACAGGGGTTTAAAGTGCAAAGCTTTCCTCATCAAATCACTAAAGTAACATTTACACCAAATGGTTATACACGCAACGAAAACTTTACACAGGCTACAATTTTAAAACCTCAAGTAATAAACACCCATCACTTTACAGTTAAAGATTCAACCATAACCTTATTGCGAAACAATTTTAGCTTCTCTGCATTTCACAATGGTGATTATTATGGGTTCAAATTTCCATTACAACCCGATGAAGCCATTTATGGTGGTGGAGAAAGGGCAACTGCAATGAATAGACGTGGACAAGATTTTATGCTGTACAACAACCCTCGTTATGGGTACAATTACGGCGAAAGAAATTTAAATTTTAGTGTACCTATATTTTTTAGTAATAAAGGCTATGCTTTGTTTTTTGATAATGGTAGTAAAGGCTATGCCAATATAGGCAATGCCAACCCAAATTCAATGGAGTTTGCCTTTATGAGTGGCGAACTGAATGTATACATTATTACAGGTAAAAGTTATCAAGAAATACTCACAAACCTACATCATTTAACAGGTAAGCAACCATTACCTCCATTATGGGCTATGGGTAATTTTATGAGTAGGTTTGGCTATACAAGCGAAAAGCAAGTAAATGAAATTTCTGCTAAAATGGACGAACAAAAAATTCCTTATGATGGATTGATTTTTGATTTGTTTTGGTTTGGAAATACAATTCAGTTTACATTAGGAAATTTAGATTGGATAAATAAAGAAGCTTGGCCGAACCCCAAAGCAATGATTGAAAAGTATAGTAAAAAAAATATCCATACAACTTTAATTACCGAACCCTTTTTCTTAGAAAATACAAAAACATACGAAGAATCGAAACCATTTTTGGCAACTGATGCCGATGGCAAACCCTTTCAATTACAAGATTTTTATTTTGGTAAAGGTGGTTTGTTAGATATTTTTAGAAAAGATGCTGGAAACTGGATTTGGAACAAACACTACAAAAAACAAATTTTTGAAAATAATGTAAAAGCTTGGTGGACCGATTTGGGTGAACCCGAAGGTCATTCTCCAAATATGTTACACAACTTTAACGATGTAGGTGCCAAAAGAAAATTGGGTGGTGATGAAGTACATAACATTTATGGCCAATATTGGAACAAAATGTTGTTCGATAAATACAGCCAATACTTACCTAACGAGAGATTATTTCATTTAAACAGAAGTGGATTTGCAGGTAGCCAACGTTTTAGCATTTTTCCTTGGAGTGGAGATGTTGAACGTAGTTGGGCTGGTTTAAAAGCACAATTGCCTATTATGCAAAGTATGAGTATTTGTGGAATACCATATATACATGCAGATGCAGGAGGATTTGCAATGGGACAAAAAGATGCTCAACTTTATGTACGATGGTTACAGTTCGCAACTTACACACCAGTTTTTCGTCCACATGGCACAGCATTATTTGAGAAAGATACAAATGCTACAAGTTTTGCTAGTGAGCCTGCATTAATGGATACGCCATATCGTTATTATGCAAAACAAGCTGTGATTGACCGTTATAAATTATTGCCATACAATTATACTTTAACTTATAGGCATACACAATTTGCTGAACCTTTGGTACGCCCTTTGTTTTTTGATTTTGGCGATGATGTAAATGCAGTTAATGCCGAACATCAATATTTGTGGGGTCCTAATATTTTAGTTGCACCTGTTTTAGAAAAAAACGCAACCACTCAGCAAGTATATTTACCTAAAGCTAGTTGGTATAATCCTGTTGAAAATAAATTATTTACTGGTCAACAAAATATTAATGTAGATGTGCAGCAATATAAATTTCCTGTTTTTTATAAAGCTGGAAGTTTTATTCCAAAATATAATTGCAATGGAGAAAATACAGCTAGCATAGATAAAACTAAGCTAATTGTAACTTATGTTCCTGCTACAGAAAGAAGCAGTTATGAATTGTATAATGATGATGGTGAAAGTAAAAATGCTATTGCACAAAAAGCATTTGAGTTAATAAAATTTATTAGCTTAGGTAAAAAAAGCAACGAACTAAAATTGATGGTTAGAAGCAATAAAGGAAACTTTAAAGGAAAACCAACTGCCAGAACGGTGAGATTCTTAATTCCTACAATTGAACAACAACCCAAGCAAATTTTAATTAATAACAAAGCTGTTAGCTTACCTAAAAATGCTAGTTTATTTGACCCAGAAAAACAAGCTTTTTGGTTGAAAGATCAAAATATGCTCAATATTCCGTTGAAGTTTATAGGTGATGATGTAATTGTAGAAATTAGATGGTAGTAGTTGGTGGTGATGATTTTCTTTTTAAAATAAAAGCAAAACATTGCCTAGTAAAAAATTAAAAAAAGGCTATCAAGAAAGTGATTTTCTTGATAGCCTTTTTTGTGTAATAATGCTATAGATTATTTAAAAGGATTACTCCATTTTTCATTAGTAGAAACACTATTATCTGTTAGTGTTTTTAAGAAAGCCACCAATGCTGCTTTTTGTGCAGCCGTAAAATTTAATCTTACAGGGTTTCCTGTTCCATCTTGTAGGGCAGGTGCTAATGTTGGATGATTCTTTATACCACTATTATAATGCTCTACCACTTCTTCTAAAGTTTTAAATCGTCCGTCGTGCATATAAGGTGCAGTAAGTTCAATGTTTCTTAAGGTTGATGTTTTAAAACGACCAACAAATACAGGATTAGTAAACACCTCACCTGCACCTCTATCTGTGGTACTCATGGCATCTAAACCATTATTAGTTGGTCCAGGGTTTGCACTTATAAAGGCTTCAGTGGTATGGCATCCAAAGCATGCACCACCACCATTAGGTATTGGTGCAAAAAACAAGTTTTTGCCCAAATTTTCTTCTGCTGTAAAATTTGTAAAATTAGCACCTGGTGTTGGGGCAGCAGCTCGGCCAACATCGTATTTGCTATTGTAACTAATGATACTTCTTACAAATTGAGATAAAGCTCTACTAATTCTATCACTATTTAAAGTAGTATCACCAAAGGCATTTGTAAATAAAGTTTTATAATACACTTGTTCTCTTACTCTTTGAACAAGACTAGTTAAAGTGAGTCCCATTTCTGTAGCATCCTGAAAAGGCATTAAAACTTGTTCTTCTAAAGTAGTTGCTCTTTCGTCCCAAAAAAATCTACCACGTTGATAATATCTTGCGTTAATTAATGTCATGGAATGCCTACGTGTTAATCCACCTGCAAAACCTCTACTTAACACAGCACTATCACTAAATCCTAAGTTTTGTTTATGGCAACTTGCACAAGAAATAGAACGGTTAATGCTTAAATTTTTATCATAAAATAAAACCCTACCTAATGTTGCACCATGATTGGTAATGGGGTTTGTGTTTGGTGTATTATCTGTACCAACTATAGATGTTGGCAATGGGCCACCTGCATTGGTGGTAAAATGAGCTGGCAAAGAAACTGTTGCATAATCGAAGGGCGAACTTGGCAAATTTAATGCTGCTAAATCGTTGTTGGTATTGGTAGAAGTACTATCTGTTTTTGAGCAAGATACTATAAAGATGGAAGTGAAGGACAGCAGTGAAATAATATATCTCATAATCAATTTTTTTTAAAGACTATGCAATATAAGAGAAGTTTAAACACCTCTCTAAATAAAAATTAACCTAGATTTTTATCTTCCCTTAAGCTTGCCAGCTTTACTTGCTGCTTTTATGGCTTTAGGGTCGCCACTAGCTAATTTTTCAGCTCCAATGTTTTTGCCATTGGTAGGGCAACCACTTTTGTTGCTTTTAAATACACTACATGAGG
>JBMLOR010000096.1:0-1142 GCA_049242865.1 Chitinophagaceae bacterium
TAGATAAGTTTAGGGAAAAAGGTTATTTAAGTGTAGAAGATGAAAGTGAAAGTGTGAGTAAAACTTTGGAATATAGTTATGATATGTGGTGTGTGAGTGAGATTGCAAAAGAATTGAATTTGACAAATGACGAAAAGTATTTTGGAAAATTTGTATTTGGAACTTTAGAACTATACAATAATAAAACAGGATTTGTACAGCCTCGAAAAAATGGTAATTGGTTGCAAAATTTCAATCCATATGAAGTAAATAATAATTACACCGAAGCAAATGGATGGCAATATAGTTTTTACATGCCTCATTTACAATTAAGGAATACACATTTATTAGACAGTTTATTTGTAGCAAATACAAAAACTCAAGGTAGAGAGCAAGCTGATATTACAGGCTTAATTGGTCAATACGCTCATGGCAATGAACCAAGTCACAATTATATTTATCTTTCAAAAAATGAAAACAGAGTTAATAACTTAAAAAAAGTGTATGATAATTTTTATACAAATAAACCTGATGGATTAATTGGTAATGAAGATTGTGGACAAATGAGTGCTTGGTATGTAATGAGTGCTTTAGGATTTTATCAACCTTGTCCTGGTGATGATTTATTAAAAGTTGGTATGCCTCTGTTTTCTAAGCTAAAATTATCTTTTAGTGAATCAAAAAGTTTAACCATTATTAAAAAACAAAAAAAGAATTCTGTTTCTAATTATGGACTTATAGAAAATCAATCCTTAAAGAAAACTTTTAAAGTTGATGAATTTAGATTTTCTAGAATTTTAAAAGAAGACACATTAAAATATTCCAATGATGAAGCAATTGTAAATTTTTATCCTCCTAAAATAGTTTCAGATAATGCAACTAAAAGTGAAAATGTAAAAAGTAGCCCATTAATTTCTGCAAAAAGTAATACTTTATTCAAAGATTCGCTTGAAGTGATACTTAAAAATAATATAAATTCTAGTGATGAGGTATCAATTTTTTATTCAATAGATAATGAAAAATATGAAAAATATTACTTACCGTTAATTATTAAAAAAACCTCAACTATTAAGGCATTTAGCATTTACTTGGTTGATACTTCAAACATTTCCACAGCCCACTTCTACAAACGCCCTCATAATTACTCCATTAAACTTAATTGC
>JBMLOR010000097.1:0-1653 GCA_049242865.1 Chitinophagaceae bacterium
CTGTCTTTACTGACTAATAACCAATTTCTCTACTTGTTTTTCTCCATTTTTATTTACCACTTCTACCATATAAACGCCTTTGCCAAAATTGCTCACATCTACACTTGTTATAATGCTCGATGCATTGGTAGTTTTGATAGTTTTACTAAACAACACCTTGCCTTCCACATTTATTAGTCTTATCTCTGTTGCATCTTTTGTACTAATGTTCACTTGTCCTTTTGCAGGATTTGGATAAACACTAATAACATTTTGTGTTGATTGTTTTAGGTTGATGGTGATGGTTTTGCTATATCTTTCTACATCGTTTTGCTGTGTAATTTTTACTCTGTAGTAGTTTACGCCATTCACAGGGTCGTTATCTGTATACGTGTAGTTACTAATGGTATTGTTATTTTTTGCTACTTGTGTGTTAATTGCTTGATAACTTATACCATCTCTACTTCTTTCTAAACTGTACGTTTTTACACCTACTTCTCCTGTTGCTTCCCAGTTTATTCTTACTTGGGTGTTGCTTAGTTTCTCGCCCGTTACATCAAAGTTTTTGTTAGGAAGGGTGGCTCCTCTAAACACTACTACAAATCTATCATTTGCTGTAGCTACACTACTGGTAAACTGATGGGTAAAGTTGCTGGCATTGAGGTCTATCAATGTTTCTGTATTTAACAACTTATCTAACAAATATGCTTTACTACCTGCATCCCAATGGCTTGGTGTAAAGTTTAATGCATAGTTGGTATTTGCTCGCAAACTACTCAATCTTAAAAATATACTGTCGTTGCTAGCTCCTATAAATGGTCTTCTTTCTATGGTAAGATTATAGCCATCTCTATGAATAGCTATATTCTCTTCACTATTCCACATCTTTTCTGCATCATCTGTATAGTTTACTGATTTGCTATAGTTATTGTTGTAGCTACTCAATACTTCGTTAATGGTTACTAATCCTGTACCATCATGTTTTTGTAGGCCTATAGTTAGTTTATCTGTATTGCCGGTGCCTGCTCCAAATACGGTATTTACATTGGTGCTTGATTTTGCATTTTCGTTAAACACGATACTTGGGTTGGCTGCACTTGCTTGTACAAAAAATGCTTGTCCGCTTTGTACTATTTGGGTTTGGTCGGTTGTACCGCCTACTATATCATAGCTTGTTCCATTCCAACTTATGGTTACATAACCGCCTGTGGTTGATGAACCTCCTAATCTTGGATCCCAGGTATAAAAAGTTCTGTTGATATTGCTACTTGCTAAATAAACGGTGTTTAAGTCTACTGGACTAGCATAAGGATTTGGTACTAATGCATAGTTATTAGTTGCTGCCGTGTAGGTAAATGTTTTTGTGCCTTGTAATAAACTTCCTGTAGCACTAGTAGTTACGTTAGCACTAGTGTTATTTGCTGTACCCGGAGGACCAACAATAAACGCACAAAATGCATTGTTTAAGCTAGTTCCTGTTAGGTTCACTGTTGCAGGGTTGCTTACATTTACCCAAGCATTGGTGCTGCTATTAAACGTTAAGAAATTATAAAATGGCGTTGTTAGGGTTAAATTGCTTCCACTTGGACCTACTATCTCTACCTGTGTTTGCCAACTCGCATTTAAACTCTGTGGCGTAGTTTGTACTACTGGGGCTGTTAAAAATCGCCAGGC
>JBMLOR010000097.1:1753-4456 GCA_049242865.1 Chitinophagaceae bacterium
GTTAAAGCTACACCACTATTGATGGTTAGAGATTTACAAGTGAAACTTGATGGGGCAGTTAAAGAGTTTATCTCAACATCTATCTCACTCGTTGGCAGAATACTTTCCCATACACTACCATTCCATGTTGAAGTAGCTGCTGATGCCTCATATGCTCCAACGTCAACAGTGGATAATTGAATCCTATCATTACCCAAAATATCTTTTGCAATGCCAGCTGCAAGTGTATTGCTTCCTTTATTTATAAATGGACTTTTTGCCTGCAATTGAAAATTACCATTTGTAGCATTTACAAACAATGGATTTTCATTGCCTGTAAAACCAGTAGTTGAAACACCTTGCACAAAGGAACTTTGATAAACGACAGAACTAGAATAAAAGTTTACATCGTTAGATGAGTTGCCCCATGCAATGGAGTTATTAATAGTTGGATTTGAACCATATAAGTTATAAAATGTACCAGCACCAGCATATGAAGCAGTACCTGTATTGTTGACAAAAGTGCAATTGGTATAAATTGGTGATGAAGCTGAATTCATATTAACAGCTCCTCTAAAACCTGTATTATTATAAAACAAAGAGTTTTTAATTGAAGCAAAAGAACCTTCTAAATAAATAACACCACCTTCATTGTAACAAACATTGTTTTTAAAACTGCAATTTTGTATCGAAACATTAGTACAACTTGAAATGTATAAAACACCACCACTATTTGTGCCCAAATTATTGCTAAATAAACAATTGTTTAAACTAAAATTGGATAAATTAACAGCATGAATAACACCTCCATAACCTGATGATGAATTGTTAAGAAAACTGCAATTATTGAAAATAGTGTTAGAGTTAGTTTGATTATTTATAACTCCCCCATTTGCACCTGTATTACTTAAAAAAATACAATTATTAATAGTTGGGCTAGCATTTACATTAAACATGGCACTACTCGATGCTTTTGTGAGCGTAAAACCATCCAAAACAGCTGTGTTTTGCAGAGCATTACTGGTGCCTAAAAAGTGATAAAAAAGCTGATAACAATTATCATTATCTACCCCTACTGTACCAATATCACCACTTAAAATGGTTAAATTGGTTGTACTATTTCTATCGCTAAAGCTAGGGTTACCCGTATTTGGAAATCCTCCATAAATAGCAACTCCATTTACCATAGCAAATGCTTTTGTTCTTGGGTCTGTAGGGCTACTATTACCTTCTGTGGTTTTAATTGGATAATAAGTTCCCTTTGCTACCCAAACTTGAGTGATACTAGTGCAATGTTTAGCCAAAAGTAAAGCATCATTTAAATTGTTATAAGCTGTTGCCCAAGATGTGCCATCTCCATTTATGGACTTACTACTATCAACATAAACAATTGTACCTTGGCAGTTAAGCGTTGTTGTTGCAGAAATAGAATTTGAGTTAATTCCTACATTTGGTATACTTGCTTTATTGGCACGAACTCTGTAATAGTAAGTTGTTAGAGGCAAAAGTCCATCAACTAGTTTTGAGGTTCCTGTTACAGAAAATCCATTATATCCTGGAATAAAACTACTAAAATCACTTTGAACACTCACATCTAATAAATAATTATCTACAGTGCCTACAGCCGGGGCTTGCCAATTTGCAGTAAATCCCAGATTGGTAATTGATGTAGCACTAGTAGCCGTAGGAATTACCATAGCATAGCTTTCTACCCAATTACTACTAGTACCATTTCGAGTAAAATTATTTAAACTTACTAAGCTATTGCATGTATAGTTTAGTAAGTTTGTTGTAGACGTATTATTACCTGAAGCTACACCATCATCCATTCTTAAATAATGTAGCAACCCACTTGAGTTGGGTGCTACCACATTTAAAAAATTGGCTTTTATTTCTGTTAAGCTTTTTTCTGTATTCCATATTCTTACTTCATCTATATTTCCATTAAAATAATAACTATTTCCCCAATTTGGAACTCCTCCAATTCTCCAATAACCAGTGTAAGTAAATAAAGGATTGGGAATAACTAATTTTTGAGCTACTAGCTCTCCATCTACATACAATTTTATTCCATTGGCTTGTGAACAAGTAGCTGCTACATGGTGATATTTTCCATCGTTGTAGGCATTAGCACTAGTAACTACATTAGTTGCACCATCGTACACCCCAAAATTTAATTTACCATTTGCATCTAAAAAAATACTTCTGTCATTATACTCTACATTTGAAAAACTGTTTGTATTTTGATGAAAACCAATTATTGGCCCACCTGCTACTGTAGTATTAAACCATGCCTCTAATGTATATGTTGTTGGACTTGAGGTTGAAGCATTTATAGTAACAAAATTGTTAGTACCATTAAAGTTTAAAGCATTTCCAGGGGCAGGCAAAATGGCAACATCTTGATATTCAAAAGCTCCCAAGTCTATAGTAGAATTTTTAATTCTTACACTACCAGCAGCATCAATAGTTGTTGTATTATAACTATTATTCCCTGCATTAATTAACGGACTGCAATATTGCAACTGAAAATTCCGTGCAGCTGCATTAACGAATTGTGGATTTTCTGAACCTGTAAAACCACCAATATTTGTTGCCCTAACCAGAGTATTATTTAATGTTGGTGCAACACCAACACTGGAAATTTCATTACTAGTATTTTCCCAAAAAATTGAATTATTTACAATTACTGTTGCATTAGAATTGTAAAAACCACCACCACCT
>JBMLOR010000097.1:4556-18168 GCA_049242865.1 Chitinophagaceae bacterium
ATATTTATATTAAAGATAACTGTTTGTGAATTATCTACAGGATTTCCTACTTCTCCGATATCTCCACTTAAAATAGTTGGATAGCTTGAAAAATTTCTATCGCTAAATATGGGTGATCCAGTATTTGGGAATCCACCATAAATTGCAACTCCATTTTTCATGTTAAATGAAATGCCTGTACTTGAAATACTAGAATATGTTGTTGGATAATATGTGCCGGCAGCTACCCAAACTTGTTGCACATTAGCTGCATTAATCATGTCTTGTAAATTGCTACTAGCATTTGCCCAACTGCTACCATCGCCAGTACCAGTACTAACTGATTTTACATAACGAATGGTTTGTGATTTTAGACCTGTTGTAATAAATGTAGTGATAAAAACCACCAAAAAAAGAAGAAATTTACTCATTAGATTGCCAATTAATTAAAAGAAAGGTGAATAAAAAACTAAATAATTTGGATTGTGTAATCATGCTCTTAAAATAATTTTGATTGATTTAACTAGGCATGCCTACCTCCTTCATTATAAGTAAAGCGAAGTTGTAAATACCTATCTATTACACCAATTTTTGGGCATCACAAAAACATCACAAATTTTAATTTGCTGATTTTCAATACTTTGTGATAAATAAATTGATTCAACTAACTTGTATTCTTAAATTTCCTCTACCAATGTTTTCCAATTATCGGTGTCTGTAAAGCTGATTTTTTTTCGCAATCTGTACCAAATGTTACGAATTGCATTGGCAGAAACTCCTAAGGAACTTGCCATTTCTTTAGTACTTAGCTGCAATTTAGCCAATGCTAGAAAACGAATTTCGGCAGGAGAAATTTCTGGTATTTTCTCCTTCAATCGCTGAATAAATCCGTGATGAACTGTATCGAAAAGCTCTTTAAAATTTTGCCATTGTTCATCTGTTAAAATAGTATTGTTTTGAAGTTGCTTTATACTTTCTTCATTGTGAGATTGGTTGCTTTTTGAAAGTAGTTCTTCAATTTGTTTGTTTTTATCAATAATTATATGGGTAAATTCTTGAAGTTTTAACTTAGCAGTAAGCTGCTCCTCTTTTGCTTTAGCTTGTTCAATAATTAGTTGCTTTTCTAATGCCTCTTGTTGCAGCAAAAGTTTATTCTGTTTAAGTTTATTGATAATTTTTTGCCTAACCACAAGCATCACTGTAATTACAGCAACTAAAGTAAAAATCACAAATGTGATGATGTTGTTGGTTTTTTGCTGTATGATATTTTGCTTTAATGCAGCTTCAATTTGCTGTTTTTTCTCAGTTTCTATGGCTAATTCGGCCTGAATTTGTACGTTTTTACCCATACGTACATTAATACTATCTGCCCAAAACTGAAGGCTATCTCTGTGTAACAAAGCTTTGTTGAAATTACCTTTTAGTTTATAGAAATTCACCAAAAGTTGATGCAACTCAAAATGGTCATTTTCATTCCCTGCAGTTTTGGTGGTAGTTACTGCAAGTTGTATGTATTTTTCTGCTTCGGCTATTTGCCCTTTATGCAAAAAAATATCAGCCAAATGTGATGCAAAACCACATGTATTATCAAGTAAATTAAATTTATATGTATCATTTATAGCAAATTGTAAACAATAAATTGCACTATCCAACTTTGCAGTTTCTTTATATACTAGTCCCTTATTACCTTGTAATATACCTATCCAACCATCATATCTTCCTTTATTGTCAAAAAATTTATTGTAATGCAGCAAATCACTATTAAAAAAATGTAAAGCAGAATCGTACTTTTTTAGCTTAAGACAACACATGCCCGCTAAGTTTAGATTGAACAAAACAAAATCTTGATGCAAATAATATTGTTGTGCCTTAGTTGCAAAAAATAAAGCCTGATTGTAAATTGCGTATTTATAACAACGTTCGGCCATTGTATAATAAATTTGACCTAAAACATGGGGCCTAATAAACTTGCTTTGTTGTAATAGTTGATAGCACTTATTGTTGTAGTAAAGTGATAGTGCATCTTTTTTATACATTCCATTTAAAAAAATACTATAAAAAAATGTAGCAGTCACTTTCATTTCATCAAATTGCAACTGCTCGGCTTCTTCCATAAACTTCAGATAATTTTTCTCATATTCATTTTGTGTTACAGGCGTAAAAAACTCTTGATTAAAATTTAATCTACGCAATTTATTAACCAAAATGCATTTTTTGTCGTTGTATTTTTTTGCAGCTAATTCTCTTACAGTTAATCGAAAGTTAAAGTCTTCTTTTAATGGTTTATTAGTATAAAATACATCCCAAATAGAGTCAATAATATCTAATCTTTTGGGATGTGGATGTTTAAAAGCAACATCGTAAATGTATATAAAATTTTCAGGTTTATCATAAACCTGAGCATAATTACTAAGGCATAATTGGGTAAATGAAAAAAGAATTAATAAGCTTTTGAGTTTTGTGCTTTTCATTATATAAGTGCCTTGGCAATATTATTGTTTTAGTGCTTTATAAATTTCATTTGTGTTTAAAATAAATCTAAAATTGAACTAACATCAAAAACCAAAGTAAATTGAAAAATTGAAGTGATAAATTTTCTTTACTCTTGAGTGTAATGAATTTGTAACTCTTAAAATGCTGACAAATTTTGTGGAGCAATGATTATTTTTTCATGATGCCAAGTAAGAATTAAAATATTAATGACTTGAGTAGAAAAGATAATTTTTGAGATGATTAGATTTAGCAATTCTTTTTGTTTAGTTCCCCTGCTTTGTATCCTTGAACGTATTTTATTTGATGGTTATTGAGTTAACCATTAAATAACCAACTATGAATTTTAAAATTCTAACTTTTTTTAATACTTAATGCTCCACTTGGGCATTTACTAACTGCATCAACAATTTGTTGGCTACTAGCCTCATCTACTTTTACCCAAGGTGAATTTTTGGGCTGAAATACTTGTGGCAAGTTTTTAACACAATTGCCACTGTGTATACATTTACTAGCCTGCCAAACTACTGTTATTTCGCCATTGCTGTATTCTTTTACAATATTGTTTTTATCCATAATAGAGGAGTTTTAAAATAATACATCTTGAATAATTTCAACCTTGTCAAACACTGCTTTTGCAAAAGGGCAAAGTGGCAGAATTTTTATCCTTTTTTCTCTTGCCATTTCTACAGCCTTCATTACCAATTGCTTACCAACACCTTTTCCCGAAAGGCTATCGTCAACTTCGGTGTGATCTATAATAAATTTATCATCACCACTCCAAACATAGCTCATTTCGGCTAAAATGGTTTCGTTTTCTTGTACAAAAAATCTTCCTTTTCTACCATTATCTTCTTGTTGAATATTCATAAAACTTATTGTGTAATAACATCAATTTTACTTTTTAAAATTTTACTTATAGGACATGCATTTGCAATTTGCAGTAAACGTTGTTTTTGTTCTTCGGATACTTCACCCTCAAAATTAATGATTCTAGTAAAAGTAGTGGTTAACTCTTGTCCTTGTACCTGATATAAATTTACTTCAATATTTATAGCATTAATGTTCCATTGTTTTCTGTTGATGTACATTCTGAGGGTGCTTAAAGTACAACTTGCTAAAGAACTAACAAGCAAAGTATACGGATCTGGCCCAATATCCTTTCCTCCTAAACTTTCTGGTTCATCGCATATAATTATACCATTTCTCCAATTAATAACAACTTTGTATAGCTCTTCAGTAATATTTGCTTTGATGGGTTGGGCAAGTAAATATTTCATATAATTGATTTAAGTAATAATGAGTTTTAATACTAACTCTTTACCTATTGTTTTGACTTTAATATAGGGTAATTAAAGCGACCATCAGCAAAGTATTAGTTTTTCAAAACCAATTTACATAATAGTATTCAAATTGTTGCCAAAACATTTTCACAATATATCTGTAATAGCTTATTTGACAATCGTGAAGCATTGTCAAATATTGTTGCTTAAACCATTTTAGTTCACAAATCTTGTTTGCTAAGTATTACTCAGCCCGTTTTACAACTTGTGCTACTAAATCTGCTTCTGTAGCTACTTTGCCACCAACGTAAACAGTACCTTTCATTTCACAAATACCTCTACGAATTGGGGCAATAAATTCCATTTTTAAAATCATGGTATCGCCGGGCACAACTTTTTGCTTGAACTTACAATTATCAATTTTTAAAAAATAAGTATCATACTGGCCTTGTGGCATACTGTTGATACATAATATACCACCCGTTTGTGCTAATGCTTCTATTTGTAAAACACCAGGCATTACAGGGTTTCCTGGGAAATGACCTGGGAAAAACCACTCGTTGAACGACACTTGTTTTATACCCACTATTTTATTATCTGTGAGCTCAATAATTTTATCTACTAATAAAAATGGATGGCGATGAGGCAAAGTTTTTTCAATTTGCTGAAGATTGTACACAGGAGTTTGTGATGGATTGTAAACTGGCACATCTTTAATTTGTTTATTTTTTTTGATGTATTGCTTTATCTTTTTTGCAAACTCCACATTAGTACTATGACCAGGACGATTAGCAATAATTCTACCTTTTATTGGATAGCCAATTAATGCCAAATCACCAATTACATCAAGCAATTTATGGCGTGCCGGCTCGTTTGGAAACCTCAGTTCAAGATTGTTTAAATAACCCTCGCTTTTAACTTCAATTTTTTCACGTTTAAAGGCCTTTGCTAACCTACTCATTTCTGCAGCAGTAATTGGTTTATCTACCACTACAATAGCATTATTAATGTCACCACCTTTAATTAAATCGTTGTCCAACAGCATTTCAAGCTCATGTAAAAAACAAAAAGTACGGCAGGGAGAAATTTCGGCTTTAAACTCTTTTATTGATTTTAAGCCTGCATGCTGAGTGCCTAAAACAGGACTATTAAAGTCGATTAGCGTGGTAATTTGATATTCCATAGCTGGCATTGCCACCATTTCTACTTTTTTAGTATCGTCGTAAAACATAATGTTTTCATCAATACTATACCAAATTTTTGCAGCATCTTGCTCTACAATTCCTGCCTCTTCAATAAGGTGCACAAATGGTTGGCTACTACCATCAATTATTGGCATTTCTGGTCCATTAACCTCAATCAAGCAATTATCTACACCCATTCCAACTAGTGCAGCCAATACATGCTCTACTGTACTAACTTTTGCTTCACCAACTTGCAAAGTAGTACCTCTGCTTGTGTCAGTAACTAAATCACAATCAGCTTTAATAATAGGCTGATCAGGTAAATCAACTCTTTGAAACTGAAAACCAAAACCAGGATTAGCAGGCTTTAGCACCAAATCAACCATCACACCAGTATGTAAACCAGTGCCACTAATTGATGCAGGTTGTTGTAATGTATGTTGCTTATCGGGGTTAAATTTTATGTCCATTCTTTGTTGTTAAAGCAACAAAAATAAGAGAATGGTTTTTTTTGAAAGCATCAAATTAATTTATTCCCATCCACCACCTAAAGAACGATATAAATCTACAGCTGCAAGCATCATTCTATTCATAATTATTACTTGTTGCAACTCTGCATCCAAAACATTACGTTGTGCTGTGATGATTTCTAAATAGGTTGCAAAACCCGCATTATATAAATCATTAGCTACTTTTAAACCTTCTTTTAACTCGCTAATTTCAATAGCTTTTAAATCGTAAGACTGCTTTAAGTTTTCAATAGCCTTCATATCAGTAACTACTTCTTGAGCAGCTTTTAAAACTACTTTTTCATATTCGTAATAAGCAATTTTATTATTTGCTAAAGAAATTTTATGAGCTGCTTCAACTTGTTTTTGCATAAATATTGGAGCCATTAAACCTGTTAATGCACCTGATGCAATTGATTCTGCATTAAACAATAATCTAGGATTAAAAGCACTTAAACCTATATATGGGGTAATAGTAAGTTGTGGTAAAAAGGCTGCTCTAGCAGCTTCAACATCGGCTCCTGAAGCTTGTAATTGCCATTCAGACATTAAAATATCTGGCCGTTTAGCAAGCAAATTACTGGGCAAACCTGCTTTAAGTAGTAGCGGTAATTTTAATTGATCTGTAAACTTACTTCTTTGTATTTGCTGAGGAAAAGCACCCACTAAAGCATTTAAAGCATTTTCTGTAGCTACAATTTGTTGTTGAATTTGAAACTCTAAACTTTTTGTGCCCATAAGTTGTGCAGAAAATTGTTTTACTGCTAACTCAGTTGCACGACCAGCATTTTTTTGAATTTTAATAAGCTCCAGTTCATTTTGTTGTAAGGCTACATTACGTTTTAAAACATCTAATTCAACATCTAAAGCTAAAAGCGTATAATACAATTGGGCTACCTCGCTAACTAACAAGGTTTGCAACAATTTTTGTTCTGCCTCAGCTGCTAAAACTCTTGTAGTTGCAGCCTTTTTTTTATTGCTCAGTTTTTTCCATACATCTATTTCCCACACACTTCTAAATCCCAGAAACATTTCAGTGTAAGGCGTTTGAGGAATTTGTTGATCTTTTGAAATATCAGGAGATAAGTTGGTATCAAAATTACCAACACCATTCATCGTGTATTTACCAAATCTATCAGCAGCAATAGTTAAGCCACCTTGTAGAGAAGGCAGCAAAGCAGCCTTAGCTGTTAAAAATTGGGCTCTATTGATTTCAATTTTTTGAGTGGCAATTTTAAAATCAGGATTATGGATAAGTGCTTGTTGAATGAGTTTTTTTAAATTGGTATCAGAAAAAAACTGTTGCCACTTTATATCTGCTGCTGACATAGAATCTTTAGAACTTACTCCTTTAAAACTTTCAGGAAAGCTTCTTTTTTGGATAGAAACCGAAGGTGGTTTCATGCAGCTAACTAAACATACAATAACAAACGCACCAAATTTTATTAATCTAAAAAAATTCATTTTCAATAATTTATACTTTGATAATCATTTCGATTAAAAACTGAAATACTATTATTTTTTAATATCGGCTTTTTTAGTATTTGCCAAACGAGCAAAAATTACATACAAACCTGGTATAACCAGCAACCCAAAAATGGTACCTATCAACATGCCACCTAAAGATGCAACACCAATACTTCTATTACCTAAAGCACCAGCACCAGTTGCCATAGCCAACGGAATTAACCCTGCAACAAAAGCAAAAGATGTCATTAAAATTGGGCGTAACCTGCTCATTGCTCCTTCTTTAGCAGCTTGCAAAATTGCTACTCCTTTTTGGCGTTGTTGCTCGGCAATTTCTACAATTAAAATGGCATTTTTACCCAGTAAACCAATTAACATAATTAGTGCTACTTGGGCGTAAATATTGTTTTCTAATCCAAAAAGTTTTAAGAATAAAAACGAACCAAAAATACCTGCCGGTAAAGAAAGTATTACAGATAAAGGCAAGGCAAAACTTTCGTACTGTGCCGCTAGTAATAAATAAACAAATATTAGGCAAATAATAAAGATATAACCTGCTTGGTTGCCACTAATAATTTGTTCTCGAGTCATACCACTCCATTCATATCCTGTACCTCTTGGCAACTTTTCTTTTGCTACTCTTTCTACTGCTGCTATTGCATCACCACTACTATATCCTTGAGCTGGCAACCCATTTATCATGGCTGATGTGTACATATTATAGCGAGTAAGTTGCTCAGGCCCAAACACACGCTCAATAGTAGCAAAAGTGTTGTAGGCAACCATTTCACCTTTATCGTTTTTAACATACAAATTCAATATATCTTCTGGCTTACTTCTAAACTCTGGCAAGGCTTGTACCATTACTTTATACATCTGTCCAAATCGAATAAAATTAGTGGCGTAGTAACTACCTAATAAAGTTTGCAAGTTATCCATAGCCGTTTGCACAGTTACACTTTTTTGTGCTGCCTTATCGTAATCAATATGAATGAGATATTGAGGAAAGCTTGGGTCGAAACTGGTAAAAGCATTTTCAATTTCAGGTGTAGCTTTTAAAGCAGCAATAAAATCGTTTGTTGTTTTTGCAACTTGTTCTAGTGGTGCATTTCTACTTTTATCTAATAAACGCATTTCAAAACCACTTGCATTTCCAAATCCTGGCACTGTTGGTGGAGGAAAAAACTCAATCACAGCATCTTTTTGATTAGCGTTTAATTTTTCCAACTCTTTGATAATTTGGTCGGCGTTTTCTTTTCGTTCGCTCCATGTTTTTAAATTTATCATAGCCATACCGTACGAAGCACCTGCAGACTCTGTAAGTAAACTATAACCAGCCAAAGTAGTAACATTATCTACTTGTGGTAGTTTTTTTGCTTGATTAGTAAGTTCTGCTAAAATTTTTTGTGTACGCTCAACTGTACTGCCAGCAGGGGTTGTAACATTTACATATACCATACTTTGATCTTCTGTAGGAATAAATCCTGATGGTAATATTTTGCCTAACCCAAAAGTAGCTGCACAAAAAATTAATAACAACACTGCTGTAACTAATCTTCTACCAGCAACCTTCCAAACAAAATTGCCATAGCTTTTTTCAACTTTATCATACCGCTTATTAAAGCCATCAAAGAATTTTTGTAAAATAGTTTTTTTATGATGTTCATGTTCTTTATGTGGCTTCATCATTAAAGCACATAAGGCAGGTGTAAGTGTAAGGGCATTGATACCTGAAATTACAATTGATATAGCTAGAGTTAAAGAAAACTGACGATAAAATACCCCAACAGGACCACTTAAAAAAGCTACAGGAATAAACACAGCACTCATTACTAAAGTAATAGCAATAATGGCCGAAGTAATTTCTTTCATGGCTGCTATGGTTGCCTCTAATGGAGGTAGTTTATCTTGCATCATTTTTACATGTACAGCTTCTACTACAACAATAGCATTATCAACCACAATCCCAATAGCCAACACCAATGCAAACAAGGTAAGTAAGTTTATACTAAAACCAAGCATTTGCATAAATGCTAATGTACCAATTAAGGCTACAGGTACTGCCAAAGCAGGAATTACAGTACTTCGCCAATCTTGCAAAAACAAAAAGATTACAATAAATACTAATATAAATGCTTCTATTAAAGTACTCACTACTTTACTAATCGAAGCATCTAAAAACCTAGAAACATCGTAAGCATAATTATAATTCATTCCCGCAGGAAAAGATGAAGTTTTAAGTTCTTCCATTCTTGCTTTAATGTTTTTAATTACTTCACTTGCGTTACTTCCTGGTCTTTGCTTTATTAAAATAGATGCAGAGGGTTTGCCATCTGTTTGGCTTACCATACCATAACTCATGGTACCAAATTCTATATCTGCCACATCTTTTAAACGGAGTAATTCACCTTCGGAAGTAGAACGAATAATTAAATTTTTGTACTGTTCTGGTTCAAAAAACTTTCCGGTATATCTTAAAACATATTGTAAAGATTGACTTAGTTTACCACTACTTTCTCCTGTTTTTCCTGGTGCAGCTTCAATATTTTGTTTTTGCAATGCAGCAATTATTTCTTCAGTGCTTATGTTGTAGGATAACATTTTATTTGGTTTTACCCAAACCCTCATGCTGTACTCTCTAAGTCCCATAATTTCGGCAAAACCAACACCTTCAATACGTTTTAATTCTGGTAAAATATTAATGTCGGCAAAATTGTAAATAAACTCTTCATCGGCATCTTTAGCATCGCTTACTAAGTTTAAAAAAAGCAACATACTGTTTACTTCTTTTTCAGTTGTAACACCTGCTTTAATAACTTCGGCTGGTAATTCGTCTAAAACAGTCATCACTCTGTTTTGCACATTAACAGCTGCTTGGTCAGGGTCTGTGCCTACCTTAAAAGTAATGTTTATTAAAGTAGTTCCATTGTTACTTGAAACACTACTCATATAAGTCATTCCTGGTACTCCATTAATGGCACGTTCTAATGGAGTAGCTACAGCTTTTGTACAAACTTCTGCATTGGCACCTGTGTATTTGGCAGTTACTACAACTGATGGAGGAACAATGTCTGGAAATTGAGTAATAGGCAATGTAAACAAAGCCAACACACCAAGTAGTGTAATAATTATAGAAATGACTAAGGATAAAACTGGACGGCGAATAAATGTTTCAACCATTTAAATTATTTTAAGTTGTATTTAATATTTGATAAAAAAGCAGGTACTTAAAATTTATCTGCTAGTAAAAAATTGATAACCCTGAATGTTGAAAGTATTATCTACCATTCCACTCAACCATTTTTGGTTGTACAATTTGCCCTTCTGCTATGGTTTGGTTACCTTCAAACAGTATTTTATCTCCGGCTTGCAATTCAGTTTTTATTAAATAAGCATTGCCTACACGTGTTGAAGGCACAATACTTTTTATAGAAACTTTATTATTTTTATCTAATAAATAAACATAATTTTTGTCCTGAATTTCGAAGACTGATTTTTGTGGAATAAGTACTACTTTGTTAACTGGGGTAGTAAGAAATATTTTAGCCGAACTTCCATGTTTTAACAAGCCATCTTTGTTTTGAAACCTTGCTCTAAAAGCTAAAGAACCTGTACTGCTATTTATTTCTGTTTCTGTAGTTTCTATTTTTCCCTTCAAAGGAAATAGTTTGTTGTTGGCTAGTTCAAGTTGAACTTCATCTGCATGATGCTCAATATCATTTTTTTTGTTTTCAATAAAATCTAAATACTCTTTTTCGCTAAGATTAAAATATGCAAACATGGTGTTTACATCTGTTATTGTTGTAAGTAAAGTACCTTCACTTACAAGGCTTCCAACCTTTAAAGGAATTCTGTTTAATACACCACTAAAAGGTGCTTTAATAAAGGCATAGGATAAATGAAGTTCTGCATTTGTTTGATTAACTTTTGCTTCTGCAACTTTAGCCTTAGCAATTTTATATTTAGCTTCTGCAAGGTCTAACTCAGTTTTAGAAATTACATTTTTATCAGCCAATATTTTCACTCGTCGAACTTCAACTTCAGCTGCTGACATTTCTGCCTCTGCACTTCCTGTTAATGCAATTGATTTTGAGACTTCATTTTGATATTTTTCGGCATTTAGTTGAAACAATATTTGTCCCTCAGTAACAAATTGACCTTCATCAACCAATATTTTTTTAATGTAGCCATTGGCTTGTGAACGAATTTCTACATTTTTTACTGATTGAATTTGAGCAACATATTCTTTGTTTAAAGTAGTATCTTTTTCTTTTAGTTCAATTACAGGATATTCAACTAATTTGGCATTTTCAGTTGATTTTTTTGAGCTACAACTATAAAAAGTAACCAACAAAAAGAAAATAAAAAAAGCAGCAATTTTGTTTGTAAATTTTTGAGTAAATGATTTATTCACGTATTTAATTTATTAAAAAAACATTAAAGGCTTTAATTGGTTCAACCCTTAAATATTTTTTACATTTCTTTAACGTATTTAAAATCAATCAAATAAAAAAAGGCAGCAAATAAAATTTGCCGCCTTTAAACAATTTTTTAAGCTTTTTTTAAGCTTTTATAATATCATTTATAATGGATAGATGATGTTTGTTGTGAACGAATAAAAATTTCAAAGCTTCCTCTTTATTTATCAAGCCTATTGCTGGATGCACTAGATTAGCATTTTTTGGGAGCTTTTGATAAGATGCTAATTTTTCGGCAACTTTACTAAATAAATCATCGAAATATGGAGTATCAAAAACTTCGGGTGGTTGCACAGTTGCTGGAGCTTTACGCTTGCCACGAGGAATTTTTTTGAAAGTGAACATTAACCATTTAAGCAAACTAAATTTATACTTAAATGCATGTACATCACTTTTTTCCATGGCAGTAATCATTTTAATAATTACTAAAATGGAATGTGCAATATGCCAACCAATATTTCCATTAGATACAGAACTAGCTTGTACATCTTTTTTAGAAAGCAAAGATTTAAATTGATTAATCTGAGCTTCAATTGGTGTAACATCACTCATATTAAAATTTTAAGTGTCTTACTGTATTACCATTATTAATCAATTGTTTAAGCGAGTCAATTCCAATTTTTAAATGATTGTCAACAAAGTTAGAAGTTACATTTTTATCACTTTCAGCAGTTTTTACACCTTCAGGCACCATTGGGCTATCACTCACTAAAAGTAAAGCTCCTGTTGGGATATGATTATAAAACCCAACCATAAAAATGGTAGCAGTTTCCATGTCTATTGCATAAGCTCTCACATTTTTTAGGTGTTGTTTAAAGGTTTCGTCGTGTTCCCAAACTCTTCTATTAGTAGTGTATACAGTTCCTGTCCAATAATCACAATTATTATCTCTTATGGTTGTACTAATAGCTTTTTCTAAAGCAAATGAAGGCATTGCTGGCACTTCTGGAGGAAAATAATCGTTACTTGTACCCTCACCTCTAATTGCAGCAATTGGAAGTATTAAATCTCCAACTTTATTACGTTTTTTTAATCCGCCACATTTGCCCAAAAACAATACAGCTTTAGGCTCTATAGCACTTAACAAATCCATTACAGTAGCAGCACTTGGGCTACCCATACCAAAATTTATGATGGTAATGCCATTAGAAGTTGCACATTGAAAGGGTTTATCTTTTCCAACAATTTCAACTTTATGCCATTTTGCAAATTTTTCAACGTAATTAGTAAAATTGGTAAGCAAGATATATTTACCAAAATTTTCTAATTTTTCGCCCGTATAACGAGGCAACCAATTTTTAACTATCTCTTCTTTAGTCTTCATTATTTAAAAATTTTTCGTTAGATTATCTTACAAATGTACAAAAATTAGTATTTAATGTTTTAATTAAAATAGCTTTGCATTTATGTTGAATAGAAAAACAGTAATTGTAATTGTAGGTCCAACTGCTGTTGGGAAAACTTCTTTAGCTATACAGCTTGCCAAAAAATTCAACACAAAAATTGTGAGTGCCGATAGTAGGCAATGCTTTAAAGAAATTACAATTGGTGTAGCTAAACCTACAGCAAATGAATTGCAAGAAGTGCAGCATTTTTTTATCAATAGCCATTCGATACATGAAAATGTAAATGCCGGCATTTATGAAAAGTATGCTTTAGAAACACTAGAACATATTTTTAAAACAGATGAAGTAGCCATTGTAGTTGGAGGAACTGGATTATACATTAAGGCTTTGTGCGAAGGACTTGATTCTATACCTAACATAGATAAAAACATTCAAGAAGAAATTATAAAAAATTACGAATTAAACGGAATTCAATGGTTACAGCAACAAGTACAACAGCATGATGATTTGTTTTGGAAGCAAGGAGAACAACAAAATCCACAAAGATTAATGAGAGCCTTAGCTGTTAAGCTTAGTACTAACAACTCAATTATCAGCTTTCAAAAAAACACTATTGTTAATAGACCATTTAATATTATAAAAATAGGATTATCAATTGATAAAACTATTTTACAACAAAACATAGATGCTCGAGTTGATGAGATGATTAAAAATGGATTACTACAAGAAGTTGAACAACTGCAAGAATTTAAGGAGTTGAATGCTTTACAAACAGTTGGCTATAAAGAAATATTTGAATATTTTGAAGGTAAACACAGCTTACAAAAAGCTGTAGAACTTATTAAAATTCATACAAGACAATACGCCAAAAGACAA
>JBMLOR010000098.1:0-6068 GCA_049242865.1 Chitinophagaceae bacterium
TGTTTTTGCGTTTTAGCAAATAGATACATTCGTAATCTAATACCCCACGAAACATTAATACATCATTGTAGCAATAATTTGGTAATTGGTACAGATAGTTTGGCTAGTAATCATAGCTTAAGCATTCTGAACGAGTTACAGGCTTTGCAACAACTGTATCCAAATGTTTCGTTAGAAATTTTTCTAAAAGCAGCAACACTTAATGGTGCAAAAGCTTTGGGGATTGATGATAGAATGGGAACATTTACTAAAAACCAAAAACCCGGTATTATGCTTTTAAAAAATTTGGATAGTATTTTTAATCTTTTAATTTTGAACCATTAAATCTAATATCCATGACAAAGAAAATTTCTTTTGCATCGTTAATGGCCATTGCATTACTAATGGTATTAACCGTTACCAACTCCACATTTTCAAGTGCATCAGGACAAGTAGAAAAACTTGGAGCCCCCTTTGTTTTTTTTACAGCTTCTGATGGAGGAGAAATTATCGACAATCAACAATTTTCTATGCTTGCTTTTTTAGCAGATTTAGCTATTTGCTTTGTTGCTTCTATGGGCATATTAATGTTGGGTTCACTTTTTACTGTTCGTAAAAAAACAGCAGTTGTTGCATAATTTCTGAAAAAAAATTAATTAAAAAAGGCTGCAAATTTTGCAGCCTTTTTTAATTAAATCGTTATTGATATAAAAATCAATATTTAAATTTCAATTACAATGCTTTTATTAATGGAACAGTTTTTATCATGGCTTTTCCTTCTAATACTATTTGATAAGTTCCTGCAGCAATATTATTTAAGTTTAAGCTTCTAGTACTTGTTCCACCTGCATGTTGAATTTTTTGTGTGTACAATAATTTGCCTTGTAAATCAATCACTTTTATGGTGTATTCACCTGCTAAAACATCATGCAACTTTATTTGTGCTACATGGCTTGTAACAGGATTTGTAATTAGAGAAAATTGTGATTGTTGTTGCTGATTAAAATTGATAGATAATACATTGCTGTAATTAAAATTATCATTAAGTAAATTAACTTTTACTCTATAAAAATTGGAACTAGCATTGGCTTTAGTGTCTAAACTTTGGTACTCAGATTTGTTAGAAGCCAAATGATTATCAATTGTTTTAAAATTTACACCATCGCTAGAATGTTGCAATTCATAATCTTTAACACCAAGTTCGCTGCCAATTTTCCATGAAAGTTGAATGTCTTTGTCTTTTTTGTAGGCTGTTAAAACCACTTTATTATTGGGCAAACTTCCAGAAGGTTTAAATACAATCATCCACCTATCGTTTGCTGATGTGCTATTAGCTGTAATTTGAATATTTTGTGATGTACTTTGAAGATTAATTGGAGTTTCTGTGCTTAAAACTCTATCAATCAAAAAAGCTTGCATACCTACATCCCATCCTTGAGGGATAAAGTTTAATATATAATTGTTGTTGGCAGTTAGTCTTTGAAATCTTAAGAATACAGTATCGTTTTGATTTAAAATGTATGGTCTTCTTTCTATACTTAAATTGAAATTACCGTTGTTAATGGATATAGC
Source organism: Chitinophagaceae bacterium (assembly GCA_049242865.1). GTDB lineage: Bacteria > Bacteroidota > Bacteroidia > Chitinophagales > Chitinophagaceae > CAIVPM01. The sequence continues at coordinate 1,552 of JBMLOR010000098.1, forward strand.
TTCTTCGTTATTAAATAGCTTTTCTGCATCTTCATTAAGGATAACAGCTTTATTATATCTAGAAGTAAAACTTACAGTTACTCCATCTCTTGTATTTATTCCATCAGGATCAATTCTTTGTAAATTAATACTTAGGTTATCAATTTTACCATTAGCTGCTCCAAAAGTAGTATTGTTTATTGATGAAGACTTGTCGTTTTCTTCAAATACAACACTTGCATTCCCTGTGCTTGTAGCCCTTGCAAAAAACGCTTGTCCACTTTGAATGATTTGAGTTTGAGTTGTACCAGTATTAGGGCTTATGGTATAAGCATCTACACCATTCCAACTAATAGTAACATAGCCACCTGTTATACTTAATGTTGGATCCCAGGTATAGAATGTACGATTAATGTTTTGAGTGCCACTATTTAAATACACTTGATCTACATCTATAGGGCTAGCAAAAGGATTGCCAATAAATAAAAAGTCATTTGCGTTTTTGTTGCCTAAATTAAAAGTTTGAGTACCTTGTAAAAGCTTACCAGTGGCACTTAAAGTTGCAGTGCTAAAGGCAGCTATGCTGTTTAAATCAATACTTCTATTGCCCCTAATAAATGCAGCAAATGCTTTATTGCTAGCAGTAGATGCATTTGTAAACAACTCAGTAGTTTGAGTGTTTGTTACACCACTCCAAGCATTTGGAGCATGTGTTAAAAAGCTAAAATTGGGTTTTACAGCATCCAATCCTGTTCCATTAGGACCTGTAATATGGGTTTGTTGTTGCCAACTATTGCTTAAGTAAACTGGACTATTTCCATTACTACTTAATGGTGCTGTTAAAAAACGCCAAGCACGCTTGCCATTAAAATAACGCTCAACTGTAACATTACCAATAATAGTTCCTTGTAATGGAGCAATACGAGCAGTACTACTAGAGTTGCTACTTAAAGTTAATAATCCATTGGTATTCAATGTTGAGGTATTATTTACAGATAAAGCTCCATTAAAGCTGAGCATATTTCCAGTAATATTACTATTTGATTCAATATTTAAATTGCCTGTACCAGTAATGCCGTTTCCAAGATTTACAATATTGCCGTTTAGATTTGCAGTTATTCCTGATGAATTTAATCCATTACCATTATTAATAATCAAGTTGTTACAAGTAAATGATGTAGTAGGAACATTAGAAGATGCAATAAAAGCATCTGTTGTACTAGATGGTGAACTAGACCAAGAGGTTCCATTCCAAACAGCTGCATCAACATTATTTCTTAGTACAGAAAAATTAGAAGAACCTGCATTCGAAATGGCTAAATCTTGCTTACCATCACCATCAATATCTCCAATAGCTATTGAAGATGGGTTTGTACCAGTTGTAAAATCAACTTTTGCATTAAAACTTCCAGTGGTAATGCTACCTGATGTAGCTGTATTTTGAAAAACAGAAACAGAGTTTGAATTGTAATTTGTTACAACAATATCAACTTTTTCATCGCCACTTATATCTGCTGCAGCAATTGATTGTGGATTTGTAGCAGTTGCAAAATCTACTTTTGAGGCAAAACTTCCAGAATTAATAGTTCCACTAGTAGCTGTATTTCTAAATATAGAGATAGTATTAGAACTATAGTTTGCAACCGCAATATCAGGTTTTGAGTCACCATCAAAATCGGCAACACATAAGCCATTTGGATTAGTGCCAGTTGTAAAATCCACTCTTGTTGCAAAGCTGCCACTGTTTATTGTTCCAATTGTTGCTGTATTTCTTAAAACTGAAATACTATTGTTGTTATAGCTTGTAGCAACAATTTCTAGTTTGCCATCACCATCTAAGTCAGCTAATGCAACATGTCTAGGGTTTGGAACACTAAAATTTATGTAAGTGTATTGATTGCCAAAGTTGATTGTACCACCAAAGCTGCCATTCCTCAATACTGAAATGCTACTATTCATAGAATTTGTTATAGCTAAATCAAGTTTTCCATCATTGTCTACATCACCAATTGCAACACTTTTAGGTATATAATCTATTAGTATAATAGTTGGTGTACCAAAACTACTTGAGCTAATAGCTCCAGTTGTTGAAGTGTTTTTAAAAATATTTAGCCTATTTGCATTTTCACACACTGTTACCATATCTAACTTACCATCATTATCTAAATCTCCATAAGCAATGATAACTGGAGTGCTACTTGAACTAAAATTTACAGTTGCTGCTAAACTTCCAGAACTAATTGAACCAACATTGGCAGTGTTGCGATATAAACCAACATTGTTTTCAGTTTGCTTAGATGCACTAACTTCAATTTTGCCATCACCATCTACATCTGCCAAAGCGATTGCCATATTGTTGGCACTTGTGCTAAAATCTTGCTTTGCCTGAAAGTCTGATGTGCTTATTGTTGTTTTTGCTGGACTATAAGTTGGTGAAAAATTACTTTTGCTATACGCTAATAAACTTGTACTAGAATTTAAAACAGTTAATGGTGCAAAACTTGCTCCAATAGGAACAGCAACTGAAATACTGGTAGCAGTTGCAGCAATTACTTGAGCTTTTACTGCACCAAAGTAAACAATGTTGTTAGTGGTAGTTGTATTAAAACCTGTACCTGTTATGGTAACCATGTCACCTATTTTCCCTTGTGTTGGACTTATATTGGTTATTGTTGGCGGAGTGCTTTCTCTTGTTAAACTTATGGTATAGGTTTTAATAGTAAGTCCATCTTGTGCAGTAACCCTAATATCAATGGTATTAGTGCCAACAATAAGGTTCAGAGCATTTGAAGTGCCACCACAGGTTACATTGCTATATGCACCTGCATTAATTCTTACTTGTACCGTTGCACTTGAGTTGGAACAATATGGTGTTGCTGTAACAGAAGTAATGTTATTATTTACACTGGCTGAATAACTAGTAGTTGCTCCAGTAAATGTTGGTAATAAACTAGTTGAAGATATAGCCAACGAACCTAAATTAGCATCATTACTAATTGCTCTTGTAACTGTGATGGTATATGTTTTTATGGTGGTGCCATCTTGAGCAGTAACCCTAACATCTATGGTATTGCTACCAACATTTAAATTTAAGGAACTAGAAGGACTACCACTAGTAACCCAATTATAGGTTCCACCATTCACTCTTGCATAAATTGTAGCACCCGAGTTTTGCTTTGTTGGAGTTACAGTAATACTAGTTATGGTATTTGCAACACTTGTTGTATAGGTAGTAGTAGCAGCTGAAAAACTTGGAGATAATGTGCCTGAGCTAATGCTTAAGGAACTTAAATTAGCATTATTCGAGATCTCTGCATTTCTAAGAACGAAAATATAGTTTGATGTAGTAGACAAACTTAAATCTGGCTTACCATCTCCATCAAAATCAGCAACTGCAACACTCCTTGTATAAGAAAGTCCCAAAATATCAACTCGTGCAGCAAAGCTGCTAGAATTAATAATCCCAGACGTAGAAGTGTTTCGAAATACATTCATGGCACTTGACTCGTGAACAGAAACTGCCAAATCAGGCTTGCCATCACCTGTTAAATCTGCAATGGCGATTGAATTAACTTTATTATAAGTGCCAAAAGCTTCTTGTGTTGCAAAACTGCTAGTACTAATATTGCCACTATTATGAGTATTGTGTAATACCGATAAATAATAAGATTGACTATTTGCAACTGCAATATCAGGTTTTCCATCTCCATCTATATCACCTATAGCTATTGAAACTGGTTCATCCCCAACGCTAAAATCAACTTTTGTATTAAAACTTGAAACGTCAATACTTCCATTTGTGCTAGTATTTTGTAAAATAGAAACAGTATTTGAAATTCTATTTGTAATAGCTAGGTCAGGCTTTGAATCTCCGTTAATATCACCTATAGCTACTGAAGTAGGTTCATCTCCTGTGGTAAAATCAACATTTGCATCAAAAGTACTAGGATCAATATAACCTATTATTGAGTTATTTTTATAAATTGAGATACTAGAAGTATTTCTGTTTGCCACAACTAAGTCAAACTTACCATCTGTATCTAAATCTCCAATGGCTACAAAAGTTGGTTCATCAGCAGTGTAAATATCAGCGACTTGGTTAAAAAGTATTGAGCCACTACTTGAGTAGTTGTTAAAAATATTAATGCTATAGGGGCCAGCATTTGCAACTACAATTTCAGGCTTACCATCTCCATCTAAATCACCAATGGCTATTGATGTAGGAATTCCACCTACATAAAAATCTTCTTTAGTAGCAAAACTGCTTGAGTTTATTGTTCCACTAGTAGATGTATTTCTATAAATTGAAATATCTCCAGTGTAATAATTAGCAACGACTAAGTCGGGTTTGCCATCTAAATCTAAATCACCAACTGTTATACTAGTAGGGTTATAATTTGATGAAAAGTTTTCGGGAGCAGCAAAATCAGCAGCAACTAAATTGGTTTTGATTGGCGTAAAAGTTGGTGTAAAATAAGCTTTGCTATTAGTTATTAACCCAGTGCTTAAATCAACTATAGTTATTGGTGCATAGCTAG
>JBMLOR010000099.1:0-30012 GCA_049242865.1 Chitinophagaceae bacterium
ATCAATAAACCTTTTAGTAATGGGTTGATAGCTATCTATTCTTCTATCTCTCATAAAAGGCCAATGTGTTCTGTAACTATCTGTTTTATTTGTATCAATTTCTATAACTTCAGTTTCTTCGTTTTCGTGAGATGCTTTATAAAGTAATCTTCCAAAAGGGTTGGCTACAAAGCTTCCACCCCAAAATTTCATTAAACCATCTTGCTCAAAACCAACTCTGTTTACACTTACAACGTGAACACCATTTGCAACAGCATGGCTGCGTTGAATAGTTTGCCAAGCATTGTATTGTTCATCGTTTGTGGCTTCGTCTTGTGAAGTTGCCCAGCCAATAGCTGTAGGATAAAATAAAATTTCTGCACCCATTAAAGCAGTAATTCTTGCAGCTTCAGGATACCATTGATCCCAACAAATTAAAACCCCAATTCGTCCAAACTTGGTATCAAAGTTTTTATAACCCAAATCGCCAGGAGTAAAATAAAATTTCTCGTAATAAGCAGGGTCATCAGGAATGTGCATTTTACGGTATTTTCCTAAGTAAGTTCCATCTGCATCAATAATGGCAGTGGTGTTGTGATATATACCTTGTGTGCGTTTTTCAAATAAACTAGCAATAATTACAACGCCAGTTTCTTTAGCAACTTCACACATAATATTGGTAGTGTTGCCTGGTATTTTTTCGGCCAACTCAAAGTTTTCGTATGCCTCTACATCACAAAAATATAACGATGTAAATAGTTCTTGCAAGCATACAATATTGGCACCTTTGGCAGCTGCAACTTTTATTTCGCGTACAGCTTTTTCTATATTTTCTTGAACATTAGCAGTACAACTCATTTGTACCAAGCCAATTTTTACTTTACCCATTTTCAAAAAATTATTTTGGTGGCAAATGTATGCAATACATTCAACTAGGTTTAAGTAGTGCTTTTATAATTATAATTTTTTATTTTTGCTTTAATGGAAGTTAACAACCAAAACAAATCTCCTGTTGCTTATCGAACAGTTTCGTATATTGCTATAAGTTGCTTTATAGGTTATTGGATTATTACACTGCTGATGGTTGGATTATCTAAAACTTTAAAAAAAATTTCACCAAAAACACATTATGCTTACAATTTAACGATAAGACAAAATTGGCATTTGTTTAGTAATCCAAGTAAGTATAACAAGCATGTATTTTTTGTAATACGACAAAAAAACAAACCACAACAAACAGATACTTTAGATATTACGAGGTATTTTATTGATAAACGAATTGCCAAAGCTCCTTTTAATAACTATTACGATAATCTTGACCACGTACTTTTCAGAATTTCTCACTATTTAGAAGCAGAAAACATTGCTACAATAAATAAATTAAAAAAGCAAGATAGCTTGCAAACAAACTTTTGGTATATAGTACAATCAAGTAAAATTACTGCTACAAAACAACCCCCCATTATACATTACACCAACCTAATTGGTATGTGCAAACAGGTGCTTTTAAATGAAAATATTGATACTACAGCACGAGAATATCAGCTACTCTTAAAAAACATTTATATACCACCACACAAGTTAAGTGATAAAGCTTACGATGTTGAAAATAGACAAGTTGTGCCTTGTTTTGTTTCGCCTTACTTTAGTTTTAAAAAGAATGATTAAAAAATTTGATAATATATTATTTCAACTGCAACAAGAAAACAAACGAGCTGTTGCTTTGGCTTTTATTAGAGTAGCCATAAGCTTTTGGTTTATAAAAGAGTTGTTTTTTAGGTATCCTGCTTTTGAGGTATTGTATAGCTCAAATAGCTATTTAAAAGTAAATCCCGAACCACTAATTAAAGAGTTGCATTTAAATATTAATTGGCTTCAGTTGCATTATCCTTGGGTAATAGCAGTTTGCGTTTTAACTAGTATTATACACATTTTGGGTATTGGTAAAAATTTGGGTTCTATAGCCATGTTTTTTTGTTACAGTGTTTTAAGAGCAATGAATGCCAGTTTTGGAAATACAGGAGATGAAGTGTGTTTTATTATATCATTTTATTTATGTTTTGCAAACAGTTTTGAATATGCAACCTTATTTAAATACAAATCATTGTCGCCAAAACTACAAAGCCTATACAATTTAGTTTCAAATTTAGCTGCCATAAGCTTGATGGTTAACCTATGTATGGCTTATTTTTATACAGGCTATTTTAAATTAGAGAATAAATTGTGGCAGCAGGGAATTGGATTACAATATTCATTGTACAACGAGCGTTTTCATGCATTTGATTATCCTAAGCTTTTGGCAACAAAACCTTGGTTTTATATTCCTCTAAACTACATTATTATACTTTTTGAAGTTACTATGCCTTTTTTAGTTTGGTTTAAAAAATGGAGAAACAAAGTACTTTTTTTAATGTTTTTAATGCATGTATACATTTATTGCACCATGCTAATTTTTGGAATGACATTTACTTTTTTACTTCAATATCCAATATTCTATAAAAACGATGAACTTAAAGCGTTTTTTATCAAATTAAAGTATACATTGTTTTATACAAAAGCATCCACAAATTAGCCTAAAATCAAAGCTCCATCTTTGTAAATTGGCAAAACATTGGCACCATTTGGTGTAACACAATATTCTAGTTCGTTAGCTAAACCAAATTTTGCAAGCCTGTGCCAATGCGTAGTTTTTCGTATAAACTGTGGCATATCATTTTTATGTAAACTATACATTTGTTCGGCCATAAGGCTACTATCGCAATGGATAGTAAAGTTATTTTTTACAGCCTCAATTACAGCACCTGCAAATAGAGTATCTTCTAAATTAAATCTATCTTTCCAGGCACTGCAACCCAAAAACACGTTTTTGTTTTGTTGAACTAAAAAATTACAAACAGCCAATAAATTTGGGAAAGAACCCGTAATTACACTATTTGCACCACGTTGTAAAGCCATGTGTAATAATTTGGTGCCATTGGTTGTAGTAAGCACTAAAGTTTTGCCTTCTATAAAACTTCTTGGATATTCAGCAGGGGAGTTTCCGTGTTGTAAGCCTTCAATTACTTTGCCATCTCTTTCTCCAGCAGTTACACTGTTGGGCGTTTCTTTACCAATTTGTATGCAACGTTCAACATTATCAACAGGGATAATTTTTGCAGCCCCATTGTACATAGCAGTGGCAATGGTACTTGTGGCTCTAAAAACATCAATAATTACTACAACACTATTTTCTATATCATAAATATCTAAAAGCTTAGGAGATAAAACAGTATGTAAAAAAGGCTTATTCATGTGGCAAAATAAACAAATATTGTGCAATGCTTTGCCTTAGGTTAAAACTAATTATTTTCTGCGAAAAATAAATAACACCAATAATCAAGTAAACCATCCATTCATAAAACTTGGGCATAAGTGTATGCTAGTGCAATACTTATATTTGTATGTATGGCTTTAAAAAATAAATATGCGTATTGGTGGTGCCAAATTGGTGGTTGGTTTTCTTATGCTACAGTAATACTTTTTTTTACAAGAACCTTTAACCAAGAAATTAATAAGCTCGTAATTACAAGGCTAAGTCTTAATATAGTTTTAGGGTTCATTTGTACCCATATACTGCGTTTAATTATAAAAAAGTACGATCTTTTACCCCCCATTAAGGGTAAAATGTGGCTCAAAATATCACTTGCCATTATTGGAACCTGTGTTTTGTACAGTATCTCAAATAGTGTTATAGTTGAGTTGTTTCATTGGTATAATCCAGATCCTAAAATAAAAGCTACGGTTAGCAAAAGATTCATTTTAAACTTAATCGATTTAAGTCCAATTTTATTAATATGGGTTTGTATTTACTATGTTTGGCATTACGTGTTAACCAACAGAAAAAACGAAATTGATAGAATAAGGCTAGAGTCGTTGGTAAAAGAGTTAGAGTTAAAAACCATCAAATCACATATTAACCCACACTTTATATTTAATGCACTTAATAGTATTAGAGCGTTGGTAGATGAAAACCCACAACGTGCAAGAAATGCAATTACCGAGCTAAGTAACATATTACGAAGCAGCATGCAAGCTGAAAAAGTTGAAACTACTACTGTAGAAAAAGAGCTGAGTATTGTAGAAGATTATTTAGCATTAGAAAGCATTCGATTTGAAGATAGATTAAGAGTAAGCTTTGATATTGATGAAGATACCAAAGACCAACCTGTACCACCAATGATGCTTCAAACACTTGTTGAAAATGCCATTAAACATGGAATTAGTAAAAGAATTGATGGCGGTGAAATAAGAATTATTAGTGATTTTGTAGACAATCATCATGAACTTGTTGTACAAAATACCGGTCAGCTAGAAGGTGAAATAAATGCAGAAGGCTTTGGAATAACAAGCACTTACAATAGATTGAATTTGCTTTTTGGAAAAAAAGCAAGCTTTAAACTTAAAAATATTGAAGGCATGGTAGAAGCAAAAATTATTATGCCAGTATAACATAAATAACATGTATAAAATGAGTATAAAAGCTTTAATTATTGATGATGAAAGATTAGCTCGTAATGAACTTAAAAAACTTTTAGAAGAACATGCTGAAATTACTGTTGTAGATGAAGCTGCAAATGCTAATGAAGGAATTGAAAAAATAGATTCACTTAACCCAGATTTAATTTTTTTAGACATTCAAATGCCCGGAAAAACAGGCTTTGATTTGTTAGCAGAGTTAGAAAAAGCTCCTAAAGTAATTTTTACAACAGCATACGATGAATATGCTTTAAAAGCCTTTGAAGTAAATGCCTTAGATTATTTAATGAAACCAATTGAACCAAAACGATTGGCAGATGCTGTGCATAAATTTCAAGACGAGGTAGCTAAAGAAAAACTAGGTAATGTAGCTAGTTTAAATAGAGGGCCACTTAGCGAAAACGACCAAGTTTTTGTTAAAGATGGTGAGCGTTGTTGGTTTGTAAAACTAAGTGATATAAGATTGTTTGAAAGTGTAGGTAACTACGCAAAAGTGTTTTTTGGAACAAACAAACCACTAATATTAAAGTCACTTAATGCACTTGAAGAAAGACTTGATGATAAAACTTTTTTTAGAGCCAATAGAAAACATATTATAAATACCAAGTGGATTGATAAAATAGAGCCTTACTTTAATGGAGGATTGTTGGTTGAACTTAAAGGAGGCGAGAAAATTGAAGTGAGTCGCCGGCAAACCGTAAAATTCAAAGAATTAATGAGTTTTTAGCTTTTTGCTTGTAATACTAATTTAGTTTTGTAGCCACTACTATTTTGTAGTGGTTTTTTATTGTAAAATACAATGTTTACAAAAATTACAACAATCATAGCTTTAAGGTATTTTATAATTGCAGGCATTGCTTTTGCAATATATTATTACTATAAAAAAAATGATTGGTTGTATAAAAAAATTCAACCAAAATTTCCAAAGGGAAATGATTATTTAAGAGAAATTTTATATAGTGTTACAACTATTATTATTTTTTCGAGCATTTCATACAGTATTTTAGGTACATCTTTAAAACAGTATACCTTTTTTTATAGCAATATCAGTGATTATGGTTGGTGGTGGTTTGCAGGTGCATTTTTAATAATGTTATTGCTGCACGATACCTATTTTTATTTTGCCCACAGATTAATGCATCATAAAAAAGTATTTAAATATGTACATTTAATACATCACAAATCTACCAATCCTTCACCATGGGCAGCATTTGCTTTTCATCCATTAGAGGCTGTTGTAGAAGTGGGTATTGTAGTAATATTTTTATTTATAATGCCAATAACACGCTATCATTTAGTTTTCTTTTTTTTGTTTATGATGGTGTACAATGTTTATGGTCATTTAGGTTGGGAGTTGTATCCTAAAAACTTTGCCAACTCAAAATTTGGAAAATGGATTAATACCAGTGTAAACCATAATCAGCATCATCAGTTTTTTAAAGGCAATTATGGGTTGTATTTTTTGTGGTGGGATAGATGGTTGGGTACAATACGAAATGATTATGAAACTCAGTTTAACGAAGTGGCTCAACGAAAAAATTTAAACATCAAGTAATACCAACATGAAAATAATTTTAGCTTCAGTTGGCAAACCACACGATGCACTTGTAAAAGATGGAATTCAAGAGTTTACACAACGCCTCAGTAAATATTTTTCTGTGCAGTGGCTTATTATTGCACCACCAAAAAATGCAGCATCACTCAGCGAAGTAGCATTAAAAAAAGCTGAAGCAGCCTTAATTTTAAATGCTTTACAAAAAGACGATTTTTTAGTATTGTTAGATGAGCGTGGTAAAAACATTTCATCACCTCAACTAGCAAATATTATCCAACAAAGAGCTAATGAAAGTTGCAAACAACTAGTGTTTTTAATTGGTGGAGCTTTTGGAGTAGATGAAATAATTACAAAAAAAGCAAGTTTTATTTGGAGTTTATCAAGCTTAGTTTTTCCTCATATGATTGTTCGTTTAATTTTGGCAGAGCAAGTGTATAGGGCTTGTACAATTTTAAAAAACGAAAAATATCACCATCAATAAAATACTATGATTACAATTATCATCATCATTGTCACGGTAGCAGTAAGTTTAATGGCTTTAAACAATTACAATTTACAAAGTCAATGCATTTTTAGTCCAACTAGTATAACTAATAATAATCAGTGGTATCGTTTTATAACTTGTGGTTTTATACATGCCGATGAAATTCATCTTTCGTTTAACATGATTTCTTTATACATGTTTGGCAATATGTTAGAATCGTTTTTCGATAGTGAAATTTTTGCAACAAACGGAAAACTGATATTTCTAACGCTATATATATCCAGCTTGTTTTTTTGTTTAGTTCCTACTTATATTAAGCATAAACACAATTATAACTATAGAAGTTTGGGAGCTAGTGGTGCAGTAAGTGCAGTTGTTTTTGCTTGTATATTTATAAATCCTTTGCAAGGCATTGGCTTATTAATTATTCCAGGAGTTTATTTTCCTGCATTTATTTTTGGTATAGTGTATCTTGCTATTACTGCCTATCTTGATAAAAAAGGAAATTCTTATATCAACCATTCTGCACATTTATGGGGTGCCATATATGGCATAATTTTTACAGCAATTGTTATTTACTTAGGCACCGGCTCAAATGCATTTGTGTTGTTTATACAACAAGTAATCAGTTATTTTAACTAAATTTTTTGCTGTATGAAGTATAACGATGATTTTTTATTGCACAAACTAAATGAGCGAAAAAGCAACAATGCTTTTAGAAGTTTACATGCAACAAAGCACAACATCGACTTTTGCAGCAACGACTATTTAGGAATAGTAAAAAATAGTTTAATACATGTAAATAAAGCATTGGCACATGGCAGTACAGGAAGCAGGCTATTAGCTGGTAACAATTCATATACACAATCCTTAGAAAAGCAATTGGCTATTTTTCATGATGCTACTGCTGCACTATTATTTAATAGTGGCTACGATGCAAATGTTGGTTTGCTTAGTTGTGTGCCTCAAAAAGGCGATACTATTATTTACGATTATTTGTGCCATGCAAGCATTAGAGATGGTATACGATTATCATTTGCAACAGCATATTCTTTTGAGCATAACAATATTAACGACCTTGAAAAAAAACTACAATTAGCAAGTGGTAATATTTTTATTGTCACAGAATCTGTTTTTAGTATGGATGGTGATATTGCACCATTACAACAAATTGTAGAACTTAGTAAAAAATATAAAGCACATATTATTATTGACGAGGCACATGCTATTGGCGTAATTGGGCAAAAGGGAGTTGGCTTAGCACAGCACCTTCAATTGCACCAACAAACTTTTGCACGTATTTACACTTATGGCAAAGCCTGTGGCGTGCATGGAGCATTAGTGGTAGGCTCTACTACTTTAATTGATTATTGTATTAATTTTTGCAGAAGTTTTATATATAGTACAGCTTTACCACCTAGCAGTATTGCAGCTATTGAAAAAAGTTATGAAATTTTTCCTTTGCAGGAAACCGAACGCCACCACATTGCCCAACTTATCAAATACTTTCAACAAAAGCAAATCAAATATCAAACTATAACTTCTGCTACACCAATTCAGGCAGTTATCATTCCCAATTCATTAGAAGTAAAACAAAAGGCAAATCAACTTCAACAACAAGGATTGGATGTTAGAGCAATTGTTTATCCTACAGTACCTAAAGGCACAGAAAGACTTAGAATTATTTTGCATAGCTTTAATACATTTAAAGAAATTGATTTACTTATTGAAGTGCTAAATAGTTAAATACCAAAGAGCATAAAGTTAAAAAGTCACAACTTTTTGAAGTAAAAAATTATCATCCATAACTATAAAACTAGCTGTTGCATTGGGTTTAATACAACCAATTTTATGATGCATATTCAATACTTTGGCAGGATAATAACTACACATTTTTAAAGCCTCAGTTTCATCAATGTTACATTTTTCTACTAGGTTTTTAAATGCTTTATACATAGTAAGCGACGATCCACTTAAAATGCCATTACTGATGTATTTATCTTTTTTAAATTCATGTGTATAGTAATCTTTTGTGGTGGTGGTTACTGCATCTGTAATGGCGTATAATCTATTGCCCATAATACTTTTGGCCAATTGTATAGTTTCAAAACTTACATGATGGCCATCTGGTATAATAGAACTAGTAACTTTTTTATTATTAAAAATTGCAGTTAAAAGATTTGGGCTTCTGTGGTGTAAACTTGGCATGGCATTAAACAAATGTGTGCAGGTGTTAATGCCTAAACTAAATGCCTTGTTGGCTTCTGTATAATTAGCATTGCTGTGGCCAATGCTAATTACAATGTTGTGTTGATGAATAAGTTTTATGATAGCTGTACTACAGCATTCAGGAGCAAGTGTAATAACTTTAATTACACCCTTTCCATAATCTAATAATTTTTTTACTTGTAAAAGTGTTGGTTGGTGAATTAACGATTGTACATGTGCACCTCTTTTTTCTGGATTTATCCAAGGGCCTTCAATGTGTAAGCCTAAACAGCCTTTGCCTTGTTGCAGCCAATATTTTTTTACAGCATCAATACAGCTATATATAACTTCATAAGTATTTGTGGCCACAGTAGGCATAAAATATGCAGTGCCACTAGCAATACAATGTTGCTGTAAAGCTTGTAAGCTTTTTGTGTTTTTATAAACACTAAATAGCTGTTTTTTGGCTCCATAAATTTGATTGTCTACAAAAGCAGGTACAATAACGTTGTATTTTGGTTTTTTGCAGGGTTCAATTTTTACAATTTTATTTTGCTCAATGATTAAAGTTTGGTTGTATAACCATTTTGTGCCAGTAAATATTTTTTTTGCCGAATACATATAAAATGATGTGTGCAATATTTAATAATAAAAGAAGTAAAAATAAAAATAGCGATTATGAAATTAAAAGTACTTTTTAATTAAACCCATTTCTTTGTGGTATGATTAATTCATTAGCACTACGAGATGAAGTTGCCATTTGGCATCCATTTACAAAACAATACAACAAAGCACAACCAATAGCAATTACCAAGGCAAAAGACAGTATTTTATACGACGAAAACAACAATGAGTATATTGATGCTATTAGTAGTTGGTGGGTTACACTTCATGGTCATGCAAACGAGTTTATTGCACAAAAAATTTATGAGCAAGCCCTAACTTTAGAACAAGTAATATTTGCTGGTTTTACGCACAAGCCTGCAGTTGAATTAGCCGAAAAATTGTTGCAACTTTTACCCAACAACTTTGCTAAAATTTTTTATAGCGATAATGGAAGTACTAGTGTTGAAGTGGCTATAAAAATGGCTTTACAATATTGGGCAAACGAAAACACTGCACATGAAAATTCTAATGGATTAAACGTTAATCATCAACGAAAAAAAATTTTGGCATTCAACAACAGTTATCATGGAGATACTTTTGGAGGAATGAGTGTTAGCGATAGAAGTGTATTTACTGCTGCATTTAAAGATTATTTGTTTGATGTTGTTTTTATTGATGTGCCAACTAAAAGCAATATTAAAGATAGCATTACAATGCTGCAACAGCAAGGCAGCCATTTTGCAGCATTTATATATGAGCCCTTGGTGCAAGGTGCAGGAGGAATTTGCATGTACGATGCTATGTACTTAGATGAATTATTAAAAGCTGCAAAAGCACAAGATATTATTTGTATTGCCGATGAAGTAATGACTGGGTTTGGAAGAACAGGTAAATTTTTTGCTAGTGAATACACTACTCAAAAGCCTGATATAATATGTTTGAGTAAAGGGCTTACAGGAGGAACAATGGCTTTGGGAGTTACTGCCTGCACATTAAAAATTTACGATGCTTTTGTAAGTAATAACGTATACAAAACCTTTTTTCATGGTCATTCATTTACTGCAAATCCATTAGCTTGTACTTCAGCAATTGCTAGCTTAGTGTTATTTAGCAAAAACAATACATTAGAAAAAGTACAGTGGATATCATCACAACACCAGCTTTTCGTTGAAAAGCAACATTTAAAAACTCAACAAAAACTTTACAAAAACTTACGTTGCTTAGGTACAATTTTAGCGTTTGAAATTAGTAGTGGCAAAGACGAATATTTAAATAATGTAGCCCAAATAATTACCCAAAAATCTTTAGAAAATGGTATTTATATAAGGCCATTGGGTAATACAGTTTACATTATGCCTCCATATTGTATTACTGAAAGTGAACTGTTTAAGGTGTATGCTTTTTTGGAACATTTAATGTATTAATTAAACCTTGTTTTTTTTGGGGCAATTCAAAACCTATTGTGGTGCCTACATTTACAGCACTTCTTACATGAATAGTTTGTTGATGGGCTTCAATAATATGTTTACAAATGGCAAGCCCTAAACCCGAGCCACCAACATTTCTACTACGCCCTTTATCGGTTCTATAAAAACGTTCAAAAATTCTGTTAAGGTGTTCGTCTTCAATGCCAATACCATCATCAGTAATTTCAATTAACACCAAGTTGTTATCAGTTTTATACAAGCTAACTAGTACAGTGCCATTTTGTTTGCTATACTTTATGGCGTTTTCAACAAGATTTATGAGAACTTGACGAATCTTATCTTCATCGGCAACTACTTCAATATTTGCTTCAGTACCTTTTTTTATATTCATAGTTACCTTAGCTTCTTTAGCTTTAAAAGATAAAGTTTCGAACACCTCTTTAATTAAATCATTAATTGAAAAAGGCTTTTTCTGTAGCTGTTTTGTGCCAGTTTCTAAAGTTGAAATTTCGTCTACATCGTTTACTAAATGAACTAGTCTTTGAATATTTTTTTGAGCATTTAGCAAAAATTTTTTTTGTGTATGCTCATCTATGTCATCTTCATCTAACAAAGCTTCAATATATCCTTGGATTGAAAAAATTGGGGTTTTAAATTCGTGTGATAGGTTTTGTAAAAACTCTTTTCTATATTGTTCATTTTGTAAACGTATAGCCACTTCTTCTTCATAATTTGTGGCCCATTTTTCTACATCTTTATTTACTTCGTCGATGGTTTTTTTTGGAAGAATGTATTTGTAGTAAGTTTCTTCACGCTTAGTAGCTTTTGTTTGATAAATGAGTTTATATATGAGCTTTATTTTTCGTTGAATATAAGTGTCTATAAAAAATTGAACTACAAAAAAAATGAACAGCAGTAAAATTAAAAAAAACACACAACCATACCAAAAGCTTGTAAACACCATACCAAAGGTAATTGCTATTGGCAGTGCTAATAACAATGCCAATATCCAAGCTAATTGCTGTGGGGTAAAGTTTTTAAAAGAAAACATATGTTGTAAATGTAAGCACTAGTTAAACCTTATTGCCTGAATTGGCTTTATTTTTTTAACCAAAAAAGTAGGAATGATAAATGCTAAGAAGCAAACCAATGCTGTAACTATAATAATTAATACATTTTGCCACCATATAAATTTAATAGGTGCAATGTTTACCATGTAATTGGCTTCGTCAAGTTTTATAAAACCAAATTGTTGCTGTAAAAAGCCTAATCCCAAACCTATGATTAAACCTAAACAAATGCCAGCAAAGGCAATAATACTAGCATAGTATAAAAATATTGTTTGAATAGATGTATCTGAACTACCTAAAGCCTTTAAAATGCCAACCATTTTGGTGCGTTCTAAAACTAAAATTAATAGGCAAGTAATTAAGTTTATTACTGCTACAATACCCATAATTACAAACACTACATCACGATTTACGTTCATGGCTTGCAACCAATCGAATATGTTTATGTATACTTGTTTTATGCTTTTTCCTTGCCACTCAATTGGTAGCTGCAAACTATCTATAACTGCATCAATATTATTAGTTTGATGTACTAATATTTCGTAACCACCAATTTGATTATTGGTCCAGTTATTAACTGTTTGTAGCAGTTTTAAATCGGCTATGATAAATTGTTTGTCGTATTCTTCGATGCCTGTTTTATAAATTCCTACAACTTTTAGCTTTCTGTAGGTACTTGATTCGTTGTTTTGAATGAAGTTTACTTTAACGGTATCGTTAATTTTTGCTTGAAGCAAATTTGCTAAAGGAACTGATAAAACTATTTCTTTACTATATGTTGTATCGTTGAAATGTAACCAACGACCTTGTTGTATAGAGCTTTTGATTAGGCTACTATCGTACTGATGGTTTATACCTTTTATTAAGCAACCTTCAATTTCGTTTTTAAATTGTAGCACAGTGGCTTTTGTGGCAAAAGGTTGTATTGCCTTTATTTCTTTGTTTTTCTTAAGAATGTTTTCAACAGTATCGTTCGATAAAATGGGTATTTCTTCTGCAACCAAGGCTCTGCCAATATTGTAATGTTGTACCCTAATATGCCCCCAAAAAGAATAAACTTTATTGGTTATAGAATATTGAAAACCATTTACAAAACATAAGGTAAGAATCATGGCAGCTACACTAATGGCAGTTGCACCAATGGAGAGCCTTATTATAAATCTCGAAAATGATTTTTCGCTGTTAAAGGCAATTCTTTTGGCAATATAAATGGCAATATTCACAATTATGGTTTTACACTTGCCACAACTTTTGCACCAGCTTTTTTGGCTGCATACATTACTTTAAAAAAGCTACCATTGTATGATATGGTATCGGCATTTATTACAATTGAAGGTGTATCTAAAAAAGCTCTTACTTTATTTACTTCTTGAGCAATGGTAGTGTCTAATAAATGAGGTGCTATTGGCTGTTGATTTAAATAAATAATATTGTCTTTATCAATACTTACTACAATGTTTTGTTTGGTTTTGGTGTCGCCTTTGCCTTTTGGGTTATTTACCTTAACCACATTAGGGTTGGCCAAAGTGCTCACAATTAAAAAAAACAAGAGTAAGATAAACAATATATCGTTTAAAGCTCCTGCATGTAAGCTAGGCTTTTCTCTTAGTCTTTTTCTAATGTTCATTTTTTTAGTAGTTAGTAATTAGTACAAAGTAGTTAGTAATTCTTATTAAAAAAAACTCATCATTCATCATTCAACATTCATCATTACTTAGTAGGTTCTTGCAAAACATCTAAAAACTCGGCACTAGCAGCTTCCATTTTGTACACAGTTTTATCAATTTGCGAACTTAAAACACTATGACCCACATAGGCTATTAAACCTACAATTAAACCTGTACCACTAGTTATCATTTTTACGTAAATACCTCCTGCAATTGTATTTAACTCAAAGCCACTGTTGTTAATGTTGTAAAACAATTGTATCATACCCACAATAGTTCCTAAAAAACCAAACATAGGTGCAACGCCTGCTATTAATGAAAGTAATGAAAGGTTTTTTTCCATTTTATATACTTCTAGCTTGCCTACATTTTCCATACTACGTTCAATAGCTTCAATTGGCTTGCCAATGCGTTGAATACCTTTATCAATAATACGAGCAACAGCATTGTTGGTGTTTTTTGCTAGGTTTCTTGCAGCAACCAAATTTCCACTAATAATATTATCTCTTATAATGCTCATAAAATTGTCTTCAATTTTACCAGCTTTTCCAATGGCTAAAAATCGTTCAATAAAAACAAAAATCGCAGCTACAAATAGCAAGTACAAAGGGTACATAATCCATCCCCCTTTTTGAAGCAAATCCCACATATTTATTTTTTCAGCAATAGTGGTAGGTGGAGCAACCTGTAAAAAGTAATAAAGCATTTTATTAGCAATTAATATTTACTACAAATTAAAAGATATACTGTATGAAAATAATATTTGGGTATAAACTTTAAGATTGCTTTTGCAATTAACTTTTAGCTACTGAACCATAAGTCCATCTTTCATTGTAAAAACTTTTGGGCACTGAGCAGCTAAATGCTGGTTGTGTGTTACAATTACAAAAGTTTGATTTGTTTGTTGGTTTATTTTACTAAACAGATGGTGAAGTTCAGTTGCATTTGCACTATCTAAATTGCCTGTTGGTTCATCAGCAAATACAATTGTGGGGTCGTTAATTAATGCCCTCGCTACTGCAACACGTTGTTGCTCGCCACCACTTAGTTGATTGGGTTTATTATGAATTCGCTTTTCTAAACCTAACTGTTCTAGTAGATGTATAGCTTTTTCTTTGGTTGATGTTTTGCTTTTTTTGGCAATCCATGCTGGTATACACACATTTTCTAATGCCGAAAACTCTGGCAATAAATGATGAAACTGAAACACAAACCCAATGTGTTGGTTTCTAAAGCTTGCCAATGCTTTGCTGCTAAGTTTGGTAACATTTTCGTTGTTAAGTAAAATGGTGCCACTAGTTGGTTCATCTAAGGTGCCAAGTATATGAAGCAAAGTGCTTTTGCCAGCACCCGATGAGCCTATTATACTTACCATTTCACCTTGTGCCACATTAAAGTTTACACCTTTTAAAACATGTAAACCATTATAAGCTTTGTGTATTTGTGTTGCTTGTAGCATATTATTGTTGCAAATAAACATTTTCTTTTTGTAAGAAAATTTAAGAAACTTATAAAATTATTTATCATCCGTCTTGTTGTTAATATATATTATTTTGCATCACCTTAAATTCAAAGCATATGTGGCTGCAACAAATTTTGTTAGATGTACAATTCAAGGATTTATTAAATCCTGAATTTTATATTTTGCATGGAGGATTGTTTTTAATATTATTTATAGTATTTGCCGAAACAGGTTTGTTTGCTGGCTTTTTTTTGCCTGGTGATTCATTATTATTTGTAACAGGTATATACAGTCAAAACTTTTTCTCATTAATTACTACTCAAGATGGTAAAACAATAAGCCCTACCTTATCTTTTTTAAATACAGGAAATGAGTTTTTGAATTTACTTATTTTAGGAATGTTTATAGTAGCTGCTGGCTTTGTAGGGAATGAAGTTGGTTATTTTTTTGGAAGAAGAATTGGCCCAGCTATGTTTAGTTGGAAAGATAGATTTTTGTTTAAAAAGAAGTATCTTTTTCAAGCAAAGGAGTTGTATGACGCAAAAGGTGGCATGGCAATTATTGTAGCAAGGTTTATTCCAATTGCAAGAACCTTTGCTCCTATAGTTGCAGGAATTGTTGGAATGGATAAAAAGAAGTTTTTATACTATAATTTAATAGGCTGTATTGCTTGGGTTTATTCAATGATTTTTGCTGGCCATTATTTATATACATTAATTCTTAAGCTATTTAATTTTGATTTAAAAAAGCATTTAGAAGTTATTGTACTTGGGATTGTGTTTGTTACTACAGCTCCTGTTATTTATAAAATGATATTTGGGAAAGTAAAATCTGCTGAATAATTAGCACTAGTTTTTTGCCCTCATTCCTAAAATAAATTCTAATACTACAATATAAATAAGTATTAAAATTTCAGCAATAAAATAAAACAATCCTTCTGTTTTAATTACAGGGTAATATTTAAAAATTACTGTTGTTGTGATTATGGTGTAAATTAAATTAGCAATAGCAATTATAAACAGCGGAGTTTTTACTTTTTCGAGTTTTGTTATATAGCAACAACTCGAAAAAACCATATAAATACATGGAAACACCATTAAAAGCTGAACTATATACCTAGGTAAGTTAAAACAATTTAAGTAATTGTAGATGATTACCAAACCTACAAGCGACATAAACGCTCCAACAGCATCTATTAAAAAAATGTTTTTATGGTTAATTAGCTTCAGCAATATTTATGAATAACAATTAACTAACTAAAGTACCAACATTCATGCCTTGTACCACTTGCAATAAATTTCCTTTTTTATTTACATCAAATACAATGATCGGTAATTTGTTTTCTTGGCAAAGTGTAAAAGCAGTCATATCCATTACCTTTAAGTTTTGATTTATACAATCTTCAAAACTTAGTTTTTCATATCTTGTAGCATCAGGGTTTTTTTCAGGATCGGCACTGTAAATACCATCAACTCGTGTACCTTTTAAAATTACGTCGGCCTTCATTTCTATTGCTCTTAAACTTCCAGCAGTATCAGTTGTGAAATATGGGTTGCCTGTACCGCCACCAAAAATTACAACTCTTCCTTTTTCTAAATGGCGTAAAGCTTTTCTACGTATATAAGGTTCGGCAACTTGTTCCATATTAATGGCACTTTGCAAACGGCTATAAATACCAATTTTCTCCAACATGGCTTGTATGGCCATAGCATTAATTACTGTAGCTAACATACCCATATAATCTCCATGGGCACGTTCAATACCACTTTCAGCTTCATTCATTCCTCTATAAATATTACCTCCACCAATTACTATTGCAACTTGCACGCCAAGGTCTGTAACTTGTTTAATATCTTGTGCATATTGCTCAATAATTTTTGGATCGAATGGGTCGCCAGTTTTTTGGTTTCCTAATAAAGCTTCTCCAGAAAGTTTAAGTAAAATACGTTTGTAGCGAGGTAGCATGATGGTGTTTTTGTTGCCCTGCAAATAACTAGTTTTTTTGTTGCTTAGCCAAATACTTTGTTGATATGTACCATCAATTTTGTTTCAGTTTTTTTGGCTTTACGATTAACATACATTTGCAAAAAAATTTATTATGGCAAAACTTAGTACCCTAGCAGAAACTTTAATTGGAAGCGAAATTGTTAAATTGGGTAATGCTATAAACGAACGTATAAAGGCTGGCGAACATATTTATAATTACACAATTGGTGATTTTAACCCTGCAATTTTTCCTATTCCTTCTTTGTTAGAAAAATATATTATTGATGCTTACAAAGATGGTTTTACGAATTACCCTCCTGGAGATGGGGTTTTTGAACTACGCCAAGCTGTGAGTAAGTTTTTACTGCATTTTGGAGGCTTAGATTATAATGAAACAGAAATACAAATAGCAAGTGGCGGACGACCACTTATTTATACCATTTTTAGAACGTTGATTGATGATGGTGATAAGGTAATTTATGCATCGCCTAGTTGGAACAATAATCATTATACACACCTTACAAATGCTACACACTGTGTAATAAACTGTACTGTTGAAAACGATTTTATGCCAACACCTGCCGATATTGAACCACATATAAGTGGTGCAACTTTACTGTGCTTGTGTACACCACAAAATCCTACAGGAACAACATTAAGCAAAGAAAGCCTTAGTAAAATTTGTGATTTGGTAATTGCAGAAAATGAAAAAAGAGGTGAAAATGAAAAGAAATTATATGTAATGTTTGATCAAATGTATTGGACCCTCACTTTTGGCCAAACTAAGCACTACAATCCTGTAACCTTAAACCCTAAAATGAAAGACTATACAATTTTTGTAGATGGTATTTCAAAGGCCTTTAGTGCAACAGGCGTTCGTGTAGGTTGGAGTTTGGGGCCTGCTCCTATTATTGCAAAAATGAAAGCTATACTTAGTCATATTGGGGCTTGGGCACCAATGGCTGAACAAAAAGCAACTGCTAAATATTTGTTAGAAACCACTGATATTGAAAACTATTTTTTAGAATTTAAGCGAGAAATTGAATTAAGGTTAAACAGGCTTTACAAAGGAATTATTGCACTTAAAGAGAAAAATTACAATGTTGATGTAGTTAGCCCACAAGCGGCCATTTATTTAACACTAAAAATTGATTTAGTTGGTAAAGCAACAGCAGAAGGATTGGTTTTACAAAATCAGTCAGATGTTACTCAATATATTTTAAGCAAAGCAAAGCTAGCTATAGTTCCATTTAGTGCATTTGGTGCCGAGCCAACTAGCTCTTGGTATAGACTAAGTGTAGGAGTTGTAAAATTAGAAGATATTGATGACGTGTTGGCTAAGCTAGAATTTGCATTGCAACAACTACATTAATACTAATTTTTATTGCTTATAAACACAAACGGCTTTTGCTTTTTTGTATTTATGTAATAGCCTACTTGGTTAAAGTTTCTTATGATTTTATATTTGTTTAAATCAAAAACCTCGTTGGAAATACACAAACTACCAAAACTTTCTACATGAAAAAGTAGTTGGTTTAGGTCCAAAATGGTTTGTTCAAGTTCATTTTTATTGATGGTATCGTTTTTTGTTACCACCAATAGGTCTCTATTCAATTTTTTCATTTTATTTCAATTAGGGGTTATTGAAACAGGTTTTACTTTTGGAAACGCTATTGAATTCTATTTAAAAATAACAATTTAATAACGTGGATTTTTAAAAAAAGTTTAGCGATGAAAGGTTAAAATTATTAAAATAATATAAAAACAATATTAAATTTTACTTAATTGAATAAAAACGTACATAAGTATAACATTTTAATTGCTCCGTTAGATTGGGGTTTGGGCCATACAACAAGGTGCTTGTTGCTTATAAAGTGCTTGTTGCCATTGGGTTATACTGTTTTTTTTGCTGGTAATAAAACTCAGCAAAGCATAGTACAAGCACAATTCAAAAACAATGTTAATTTTTTAGATTTAAATGGATATTCAGTAAAGTATAGTATTAATAGATGGTATTTGCCCATAAAAATAGCAATTCAAATTCCTAAAATTATTTCAAGAATTATTTACGAACACTATTGGCTAAAAAAACAAATTAAGCAGCACCATATAGATTTAGTAATTAGTGATAATCGTTATGGATTGTTTTCTAAATCTATTCCAGTGGTTTTTATTACTCACCAGTTACAAATTTTGGCACCATTTAATTGGATGGTTTTTTTGATTCAGAAAATTAATTATTGGTTGATTCAAAAATTTAATTTACTACTTATACCCGATGTACAAGAATCATTAAATGCTGCAGGATGTTTGTCACAACCTACAAAAATGCCTGCGATTAAAGCTGTTTATATAGGCTTATTAAATAGGTTTATGAGCGAACAAGAGAATAGTATTTTAAGTTCAACTACACCAAACAATATTTGCATTTTAATTTCTGGTCCTGAGCCTCAGCGTACAATTTTGGAAGAAATTTTTTTTGAGCAAACCAATGAATTAAACCATGTGAAAATTACTGTGTTGCGGGGCTTACCAAACACAATAGACAATAAAACTAGCAGCAATCTTACTGTTAAATATTACAATGATTTACCCCAAAAAGAGCTGTATAATGTTTTGCAAAACAGCGATATAATTATTGCTCGTAGTGGTTATACTACTTTGATGGAAGTATTGCATTTAAACAAAAAACTAATATTAATTCCAACTCCAGGGCAAACCGAACAAGAATATTTAGCAAATTATTTAGCATCGCAAAACATAGCGATTGTTGCTAGCCAAAATAACCTGAATGTGCAAGAGTTGTTGCAACAAGCAAATTCATTTTCACCACAAAAACACACATTTAAATTGTTTAACGAAACCTTATTTTTAAATGAAATCAAAAATTTACTGCACTAGTTTACCAAATGCAGTAACTAAAACTTTTGCTTTTGATGCACCCACAATTGCTTTTAAGTTTTCAAAACTTTGAGCTTTAATGTTTTTTACACTTTTAAACTGTTTTAACAAAGCATCAATACTAGCTTTACCAATTCCATCAATACTTTCAAGTTCATTTTTAAAAACACCTTTGCTTCGTTGGTTTCTGTGAAAAGTAATGCCAAAACGGTGTACCTCGTCTCTAATTCGTCGTATAAGTTTTAAGCTTTCACTATCCCAAGGTAGTTTAATACTTTGGCTATCACCTGCAAAAAACAATTCTTCTTCATTTTTTGCCAAGCCCACTAGTGTAATTTTATGTTGTAAATTTAGTTTTCTAATACTTTCCATTGCAGCACCAAGTTGCCCTTTACCTCCATCAATAATTACAAGTTGAGGTAAGGGTTGTTGCTCGTTTAATAGTCGTGTGTAGCGTCTTAAAACTACTTCACTCATTGTAGCAAAATCGTTAATTCCTTGTACCGTTTTTACATTATAATGCCTGTAATTTTCTTTACTCGGCATACCGTCTTTAAAGCAAACCATGGCACTTACAGGAAAGCTACCTTGAAAATTACTATTATCAAAACATTCAATATGAGTGGGTATTTGTTGTAGCTTTAAATTGCTTTGTAGTTCTTTTAAAACTTCAAAATATGCATTGTTAGATTTTATTGGAAGATTTAGGGTTTTATGTTTTTTTAGTTCGTGTTTAAAATAGTTGGTATTGGTAAACGATAAATCAAGTAGCTTTTTTTTGTCACCACCTTTAGGGATGGTAAACACCAAGTTATTGTCTCCAAAATTCTCTATTTCAAATGGTAAAATAATTTCTTTATTGGTGCTATTAAAAGTACTTCGTATTTGTTGCACAGCAAACGATAAGGTTTCTTCAATAGACTCGTCTAATTTGGTTTCAACTTGTACCGTATGGGTATGAATTATAGTTCCATTTTGTAACATTAAATAATTTACAAAAGCAATGTTTTTTTCTGCCACTATGCTAAAAACATCAACGTTGCCAATGGTTTTGTTTACAATTACACTTTTTGATTGGTAGCTTTCTAAATATTCAATCTTCTTTTTTATTTGCTCTGCTTTTTCAAATTCTAAATTAATGGCAAGCTCCTTCATTTCTTTTTTATATAATTGAATTACACCACTTAAATTGCCTTTTAATATTTCTTTTACTTGGTTAATGGCCAAGTTATAGTCTTCTTGATTTTGAAAAGCTTGGCAAGGTCCTTTACAATTACCTAAATGATATTCAAGGCACACCTTAAACTTGTTTTTGGCAATGTTGGTTTCGTTGAGTAATAATTTACATGTTCGAAGTGGAATTATTTGCCTTATAAAGTATAATAAATCTCTAGCTTTTGCAACGCTAGTAAATGGTCCTAAATACTCGCTTCCATCGTTATATTTTTTTCTGGTAAAAAATACTCTTGGAAAAGGTTCTTTTTTTATTACAATATATGGGTAAGTTTTATCATCTTTTAAATCAATATTGTATTTAGGTTGAAATTGTTTTATTAAAGCGTTTTCTAACAATAAAGCATCTTGCTCGGTATGTACAATTGTAAACTCAATGGTATGAATTTTTTGTACAAGTTCGTGTGTTTTATAACTAGTTAAATTTTTATTGAAATAACTCGAAACTCTTTTTTTTAATTGTTTGGCTTTACCTACATACAACAACTCTTTTGCCTCATTGTAATATTTATAAACACCGGGCAAATTGGGTAAAGTTTCAGCAATTTTTGCATAGGCAGGGTGCATAAGTTATTCGGTATCGTTCCAGTTAATAAAAACATTTTCTACCACATCTTCACTCCCATTTTGTTGTTTAATGGTAGATATTCTTAAACTTTTGTTTGGCTTAAAGTTATATTGAATTTGATAATTTGTGCCTTTTTGAATTACTCGAACTAATGCATTTTTGAGATTATTGTTATCTTGATTTAATAATATTGTTTGATTAATAACTTCCATATTACTGTTTGTAGTTGTGTATACAAGTGAAATACTATTGGTGCTTAAATCTTGAAAACTCGATTCTGTGTAGTATTCTTTTTTTCCAACAGTATCAATATTGTATTGCTTAAATTGTTGAATTACTTTGTATAAACTATCTAAAGGAAAAGCAATACTATCTACCATTTTATTGTTTATGGTTGTTTTTTTATAAATATAAAAAGGGCTACGTTGTAAATCGGCTAGTTGATTATCGAGCATTACATTTAGAGGATAAAAGTTTGTGGTATCTTTTACTGTTTCTAAAGGTGGTTGATTATTTGTGCTGTTGCAACTAACAATAAAAGAAATACAAAAAAGAAGCGATAAAATCTTACAATTCATAACTGCAAAGATTATGCAAATGTTGAAGTTTGTAAGCAATAAAAGTAAATTTAACAATACAAGTTATAGTGGTGCAGTAAAACCAAGTTTAACACCATAATCTAGTCTAAACTCTTTAATTGGATAGATGTTATTGAAGGTAGGTAAGTGCTGATATCTTAATTGTGGGCCTAAAAACCATTGCTTTTTACCATTTTTAAAGGTAAAGTTCAGCTCAAAGGCACTGTTTAGATTGATATTTCTAAAAAATGATTCACCATCAGCAAAATATTTGTAATCGGTAGAAACTAAGTATACATTTTTATTTAAGGTAAAAGTTGGTTGTATTGTTGCAGCTACATTAATTCCAAAACTTTTTGAATTTAAAAAATCCCATTGTAAGCCTAGTGGAACAGATACTTGATATAACCTATTATTTAACTCTGCTCTGTAGCCATTATTGTTGTTCGAAAAAAGTGACACCAAGTTTACCGAGTCTAAAGCACTATTGTTTACAAAAGCTACTGTTGCAGTATTAAAGCCTCTGTAAGCATCTATAAAATATTGACGAATATTAAATTGTACACCAGTTTTTAAGTGAATGTTTTTGCCTAATTTATACAAAAAACTAGCACCAATTTCTGTACCCATTGCTGGCTTGTGTTGAATAAAATCGTTTATATTTTTACTTAAATTTTGTGAATTTGCAGGGTTTGTGTAGTAAATCCTTGT
Source organism: Chitinophagaceae bacterium (assembly GCA_049242865.1). Classification (GTDB taxonomy): domain Bacteria; phylum Bacteroidota; class Bacteroidia; order Chitinophagales; family Chitinophagaceae; genus CAIVPM01. The sequence goes on from JBMLOR010000099.1 coordinate 22,951, forward strand.
TTTATCGTCGTACAAAATTCTATCGCTTATAGATGGTGTTATATAAACTTGATATTGCCACTTGCTAGGTTTTTTTGGCTTAAGGTGTTGATTGCTTTCAAATTCATTTAAATAGTCTAGAGCTTCTGGGTTGTTGTTTTCGTTGCCTAAAAAATTAATATTAAGTTTTTGAGTTTCATTAATAGTAGCTGCTGATTTAACGCTATGTATAATTTTTTGTTCAAAGGCATTTAATAAATTACTTTCAATGGCTAAAGGCTCATTGCTAACTTGTTTGTTTGAGGTTATAACTTGTACTAACTTTTCTCTGCCTGTGTTTTTATGTGATTTTTCTTGAGGCGTAGTTGGTAGGGTTTCGTAAAAATCGTTTAAATTGGTTTGGTTGGCAACTAAGTTTTTTGTAGATGCTATATTCAAAAAAGTTTCTTTATTATTAGCTTCTGTGTTTAATTGTTGTATAAAAGATGTTGAGTTTTTTTTGTTTTTTGAAGATTGATCTTTGGTGGTTGAGTTAACTTGGGTAGTATTATATTTTGCTAAAATCGGTTCAGGTGGATAGTTTAAAGCAGTGGTAATGGTAAGGGCTACTACAATACACATAAAAATAACTCCTAAAGCTGGCCATTTTGGATGCCCATGTAGTTCAGTTTTTATTTCTTCCCAAGAGGTATCTTTTGGGCATAAAACAAAATCATTTGCATGGCTTTGCAATAGCTCATCAATATCATTAAAAAATTGTTTATCAGACTCCATATATACTTACTTACCAAAAAACAAAGCCAATTCTTTTGCTTTTTTTGTATTTTCAATAATGCCTCTCTTAATTAAAATATTCTCTAAAACTATTTTTGCTCTAGTTAATTGACTTCTGCTCGTACTTTCTTCAATTTCAAGTAAACTAGCAATTTCTTTATGGCTGTATCCCTCAATGGCATTTAAGTTTAAAATTGTTCTATATCCAATGGGCAACAACCTAATGCATTCAATAATTTGTTTGCCTTGAAGTTTAGAAACAACAGACTCCTCTTTATATTCTACATGATAAGCAGCATCGAGCGACAGGTTTTCGTTAAACTTTTTATTTCGTTTAAGAAAGTTAATACAAGTATTAACAATAACCCGCTTCATCCATCCTTCAAAAGAACCTCTGTTTTCAAAAGTAGAAAGCTGATTAAAAATTTTAACAAAACCCTCTTGTAACATATCCTCAGCATCTTCTCTACAGTAGGCGTACCTATAGCATATACCTAACATTTTTGGGCTGTACAAATTATAAAGCTCACGTTGTGCAAGCATATTTTTTTGTAGGCAGGCGTTAATTAAAAGTGCTTCCGTCATATTAATAATTACGGTTTAATGCCTTAAAATTAGACAATTTTACTATACAAACGCTGCAAATTTTTTAGAATGCAATTTTTTATATCCAAAATAAAAAATTGGGGATTGTGTAGTAAATGCCATTTTTGGCATAATTTTGGTGATATTTTGTTAGTACAATATTTTTCAAACCACTCTTTACCACTATTAATTACATTGAAAAATGAATATCAATGAAAAAATTATTTGTTTTATTCGGGTTTTTTCTTGCTCTTGTAAGTTTTAAATCAATCGTTTTAGATGCAGAAGACGTAATAGATGCATTAAAATCTGGCAACGCTTCAGAGGTTGCTGCTTATTTTGACAATCTTATCGATCTTACCTTACCCGATAAAGATGAACTTAAAAATATTAGTAAAAACCAAGCCACCATTACGCTTAAAAATTTTTACGAAGAAAACGGCATCAAAGGGTTTTCGTTAACTTCTCAAAGAGAATCTGGTCAAACCATGTACATTGCAGGTAAGCTGCAGGGCAGAATTGACAATAAAAACATTACCATTTTACTAAAAAAAGATAACAATAAAACTGTAATTATTTCTGTAAGAATTGGGTAATTTGGTATATCTACTCGCTTAATTTTATTGTTTTAAACACTAAGGTTTAATTAACTTCTTTACGCTTATTTTTACTGCACAAACGTGCAAATTATCTTTTTTAACTACCGAACCATATTATCTACTATAGCCATTATAATGGTGGTATCTACTGTTTTTTATAGCAATTATTTATCAAAAAAAATTGCAACTCAAGAAAAACAGAACATGGCTACTTGGGTTGAAGCTCAAAAAACATTGCTTACTAGTAATGATAGTGCAAGTATAAACTTAGCTTTAAAAATAAGTAGCGAAAACAACACCATACCAATTATAGAAACTAATGAAAAAGATAGTATTGTAACTTCAAAAAATATTGATACTACTCTTATTAAGCAGCACCCATCGTACTTGCAAGAACAACTCCAAGAGTTTAAAACCTATGCTTCGCCACTAGAATTGGTTTTGCAAGAACAGCCATTTATTGCTAATAAATATTATTATGGAAAAAGCAAATTGGCAAAAGAGGTGGCTTATTACCCCTTGGTACAAATGTTTATTGTGTTACTTTTTGTAGTAGTTATCATTATTGCGTTGCAAAACAGTTATAAAAGCACTCAAAATCAAGTTTGGGCAGGGTTAGCAAAAGAAACTGCACACCAATTGGGCACTCCTGTAAGTAGTTTAGAAGGTTGGCTAGAAGTACTAAAAGACGTAAAAGGAAACGAAAACATTGTTCCAGAAATAGAGAAAGATGTAAAACGCTTGTTATTAATTACAGATAGATTTGGAAAAATTGGTAGCAAACCAAATGTTGAACAACGAAATTTAATTGCACAAGTTGGCGAAATGGTTGAATATATAAAAAAACGAGCAAGCCAAAAAGTAACATTTATTTTACAGCACAAAGAAGATGAAGTTATTGCTAGTATTTCGCCACCATTGTTTGATTGGGTTATAGAAAATTTGTTAAAAAATGCTTTAGATTCCATGGAAGGAAAAGGTAGTATTACCATTGCTGTTTTTAACGAAAACACAAAAGCTGTTATAGAAGTTACAGATACAGGAAAAGGAATTAGTAAAGCCAATATAGCCAAAGTTTTTAAAGCAGGATTTACTACCAAAAAAAGAGGTTGGGGTTTAGGCCTTACACTTACCAAACGAATTGTGGAACAATACCACAAGGGCAATATTTTTGTTAAACATAGTGAAGTAGGAAAAGGCACTTGTTTTAGAGTAGAAATTAATAAATAAATCTACAGTTCTACTTTTATTGTGTTAGCTATATTCATAGTTTTTTCTAATCCAATAAACGCAAAAGATTCAATTAAAGGCAAGCACTGTTTAATTTTTTCTTGCACAATGGGTATTTCATTTTTATCCCATTTACCTAAAACAAAATCAGCTTGCATACCTTTAGGAAAATTATTGCCTATTCCAAATCTTAATCTTGCGTAAGCATTTGTTCCAAGTGTAGCCTCAATATCTCTTAAACCATTGTGTCCGCCATGCGAGCCACTTCCTCTTAATCGTATAGCGTTTATTGGCAAAGCCAATTCATCAACAATTGTTAATGTATTTTCTAAAGCAATATTTTCTTTTACTTGCCAATATTTAAATGCTTTACCACTCAAATTCATGTAAGTAGTTGGTAAAATGCAAATAAAAGTTTTGCCTTTAACCTTTACTTCTGCAACATGTGCCAATCTATCTTGCTTAAAAAAGCCACCATGTTTATGCACAAAAGCCCCCACAACATCAAATCCAATGTTATGTCTGGTATTGGCGTATTCATTTCCAATATTTCCTAATCCTACTAATAAAAACTTATGCATAATAATAAAAGCGGCAAACCTACAAAAACAGTTTATTATTTGGGTAAATTATAAAATTAGTACCTAAACAACATATTTTGTTAAAGTACAGTTGTGCTTACATTTGCAACAATTTTCAAATTTCGATATTTTCAATACAACAATATGAACCTTTTCCAACAACAAAACAACGAATTTCAAAGTAGGCACATTGGTCCAAATGCAACAGATACCCAGCAAATGCTTGAAACAATTGGCATTGAAAGTGTAGAAAGTTTAATTAACGAAACTGTACCAACAGCCATTAGAATGGAACACGAAATTGATGTTCCTGCAGCAATTAGTGAGTTTGAATACTTAACTGAACTAAAAAAGGTTGCTGCAAAAAACAAAGTTTTTAGAAGTTATATCGGACAAGGTTATTACAACACAATTACACCAAGTGTAATTTTAAGAAACATTTTCGAAAATCCAGGTTGGTATACTCAATACACACCTTATCAGGCAGAAATTGCTCAGGGACGTTTAGAAAGTTTACTTAACTTTCAAACAATGGTTGCCGACCTTACAGGTTTGCCTTTGGCCAATGCAAGTTTGCTCGACGAAGCAACTGCTGCAGCCGAAGCAATGGCTATGATTTTTAATCATAATCACCAAGAGGCAAGAAATAAATTTTTTGTAGATGAAAACACATTTCCACAAACTATAGAGGTCTTAAAAACAAGAGCAACACCAATTGGCGTTGAATTAATTATTGGAAATTATCTTGATGCAACACTTGATACAAATTACTTTGGTGCTTTGGTACAATATCCAAACTGTAAAGGAAGTATCGAAGACTATCGAAACTTTATAAATACTGTGCACCAAGTAGGTGGCTTAGTTGTTATGGCTACCGATTTACTAGCCCTTACTTTAATAACAAGCTGTGGCGAATTAGGTGCAGATGTCGCTGTAGGTAATGCACAACGATTTGGTGTACCAATGGGTTTTGGTGGCCCACATGCTGCATTTTTTGCAACAAAAGAGGAGTTTAAACGAGGTATTCCTGGTAGAATAATTGGAGTAAGCATAGATGCACAAGGCAATAGAGCTCTACGTATGGCTTTACAAACTAGAGAGCAACACATTAAACGTGAAAAGGCAACTAGTAATATTTGTACGGCTCAAGCATTATTGGCCAATATGGCTGCTATGTATGCAGTGTATCATGGAGCAGATGGGTTAAAAAAAATTGGCACTAGGGTGTCATTGTTGGCACATACTTTATCCAACAGTTTAAAAGAATTAGGTTTTTCGATAGTGCATCCACACTTTTTTGATACCATTTCAGTTGTGGCAGAAGCTGCAAAAATTAAACCATTGGCCGAGGCTCAAGAAATGAATTTTAACTACAGCTTCGATGGATTAATTACAATTAGTGTAGATGAAACTACAACTCAAAAAGATGTGCTTGATATAGTATATGTTTTTGCACAAAGTTTAGGAAAAGATGAAGCCGAAATAGGTTTTGATAATGATTCTATACTAACCAATATTCCAACATTTGCTACAAGAACTTCATTGTATTTACAACATCCAGTTTTTAACACACATCATAGCGAAAGCCAAATGATGCGTTACATAAAATATTTAGAAAACAAAGATTTATCACTAAATACAAGCATGATTAGTTTAGGTAGTTGTACCATGAAACTAAATGCTGCTAGTGAAATGATGCCTGTAAGCTGGCCCCAATTTGGAGCAATTCATCCATTTGCCCCATCTAGTCAAACGCAAGGATATCAGCAAATTTTATCAGAATTAAACGATTATTTGTGTAAAGCTACAGCATTCGATGCTTGTAGTTTACAACCCAATAGTGGTGCTCAAGGTGAGTATGCTGGGCTGCTTACTATTATGGCTTACCATATTGCTAATGGTAATGCACACAGAAATGTTGCTTTAATTCCTCAAAGTGCACATGGCACAAATCCTGCAAGTGCTGTAATGGCTGGGATGAAAGTAGTTGTGGTAAAAAACAACGAAGACGGTACAATTAATTTTGAAGATTTAAAAATAAAGGCCGAGCAGTATAAAGATACTTTAGGAGCCTTAATGGTTACTTATCCAAGTACTTATGGGGTGTTTGAAGAAAACATTAAAGAAATTTGTGGTTTAATTCATGATAATGGAGGGCAAGTTTATATGGATGGTGCTAACATGAATGCACAAGTTGGATTAACTGCACCTGGGTTAATAGATGCAGATGTTTGCCATTTAAACCTACACAAAACATTTGCTATACCTCATGGAGGAGGTGGGCCTGGCATGGGTCCAATTTGCGTAAAACAACATTTGGCAAATTATTTACCTGGTCACAAGTACCTTGAAGCATCAAAACAAGGTGCTGTTAGTGCTGCACCTTATGGCTCTGCTTCTATTTTACTCATTAGTTATGGTTACATTAAAATGTTAGGCTATGATGGAATAAGAATGGCTACAGAATTTGCAATTGTAAATGCTAATTACATGAAAGCAAGGTTGCAGAAATATTACAGTATATTGTATACTGGAAAAAATGGACATTGTGCTCATGAGTTTATCGTAGATCTTCGTCCGTTTAAACAATCTTGTGGTATTGAAGCAGAAGATGTAGCTAAAAGATTAATTGATTACGGCTTTCATGCACCTACAATGAGTTTTCCAGTAGCTGGAACTATTATGATTGAGCCTACAGAAAGTGAAGATAAGGCCGAACTAGATAGGTTTTGTGATGCCATGATTAGTATTTACCACGAAATAAAAGCTGTAGAAGAAGGTAAAGTAGATAAACTAAATAATGTTCTAAAACATGCTCCTCATACTCAGGCTGTAGTTTGTGCTAACGATTGGGATAGAAGCTATACACGCCAAGAGGCAGCATTTCCGCTACCTTATGTGTCGGCTAATAAGTTTTGGCCAAGCGTAGCTAGGGTAAATAATACACATGGTGATAGAAACTTAGTGTGTACCTGTGAACCCATAGAAAGTTATATGGAAGCTTAAAGCTATACGAGGTAAATAAAGCATTGCAAAATTTTAATTAGTTCTAAATTTAAAAAATAGTTTTCAAAATTTGCTTTTTGGCACGATTTTGGATTTTCCATAATAGAGAAATAACAATTTTATAATATTGTTTTTCGATGTTTTTTGTAAAGCAAATGAATTAAAAAAAATCAGTTGGTGTAACTTAATGGTGTTTTGTTTTGATTTTGCTAGTTTAATCAAAAACTGGCATGATGTTTGTATACATTTAATTGGTTTTTCATAGGATATTGGATTTTAAAAACGGGGCAGGATTTCTATCCAAGCCC
>JBMLOR010000100.1:0-10395 GCA_049242865.1 Chitinophagaceae bacterium
GAGCAAAACTTTCTCTACGTGTAATTTTTTTGATGTGTTCTGTTTTTCTAAATCTTAGAGCACTCCAATCTTCATCAATGGCCACCATTCTCACAGGCTCATATCCTAAAACTCCTAAACTATTCCATCCATTATCTCTGTTAAACTCACATTTGTATTTTTTTGAAGATTGTTTAGGATAGCAAAACCAAACTACACCATCTGTTTCTAAAAAATTATTTATTTGTTTTGCATAATTTACTACCTCTTGCTCTTTAGTTACAAAAACTAGAATAAAGTTTGAAGTTGAGCATGATGTTTTTACTTGGGTAAATACTTTCATTTTTTCGAGCTCCTCATCAAAACTAGTTGGGGCATTTAATACATGTATTGCAGTTTGATTTTTATAATTTAGTTTTTTAAAAAGTGGTGTCATAAGTTTTTTAAATATTCAACTAAAATAAAAGTGTAATCAAAAAATTACATGTTTTAAATTTTTAATTTTTGCATATATGCAGCATTTAGCTTGGCACATTCCATTGAAGTTCCTTCATCAAAACGTTCTTGTTCAACATAAAAATGTTTCATACCATTTTGCTTCGCAACTGATAAAATTTTGCTAAAATCTATACTACCTTTTCCTAGCACACAACTTGCATTAGTGTTTGTGGGTTCTACATTTTTAATTCTATCTTTTATGTGGCAGCTTTTAAATCGATTTGGATATTTTTTAATCCATTTTATTGGGTCTTCGCCAGCAGTAATTACCCAATAAATGTCCATTTCATAATACACTAAATCTTCTTGTGTGTTTTGCATTAAAGTATCTTGAGCAAAAACACCATTCATTTTTTTAAAAGTATAATCATGATTATGAAATGCAAGTTTTAATCCTATTTTTTTAAGGTATTCCCCTTTTTTATTAAAATCTGCAGCTAACTTTTTGTAGTCATCAATTTTCATATCTGGTCCTTCCCATGGGTAAATTAAAAACTCCATTCCAATGCTTGCAGCTTGTTCAGCTTTTTTTTCAAAGTCTACATTTAAATTACAATGTGCAGCTTTAATGCTTAAATTATTGTTGGTAAGATAAGTTTTAAATTCAGTAGGTGACATTCCCCAAAACATTCCTTTATCACCATCAAAACTTTCTATGCTTTTATAACCATAAGAAGCAAGTGCCTTTAAAGTAGCTTTAGCATCATTAGCCATTGCATCTCTTACAGTCCATAACTGAATACCAAAATTTTTTATATTAGTTTTTTTTTGATTTGGGTTGAGAAAACTCATGGCATTTACATAATTATTTGCCGCTAAAATACCTAAGCCAGAACTTGCAAGTTGAATGAATTTTTTACGTTCCATTTAAAATTTTTTATTAGTTACAAAAAGGTTTGTCGCCAGCTTTATAAGGATAAGCTCCATCATATTTTGTAGGAACTGGAAGATAATTCATGGCCTTCGTCATCCCAATTTCACTTGTAAAATATCCTAATAAGGTGAGTTGTTTCATCATGGTATAATAGTGCCTTGGTTTACCTTGATAATCTATTTCGGCTTGCCATCCTTTAGATTTAATTACCTCTCTTTCTTTATTTTCTTCAGTTTCAACTTGTTTGTTAAATGGTTTTGCCTCTTTTTCTAATGAAACCAAAAATGCTTTACGTTGTTCTACACTGCATTCTACAAATGCTTTTCCTTGTTGTTTTTTACAATTTTCATTCAACTCATTTAAACCTGTTATAAAGGCTTGTTGCTGTTCTTTATTGTAACAATCTTTAACCATGGTTTGCATAAACTTGCCTATTTCTGTAGCTTTTGCACCAGGGGTATCTGTTGTTGGAATAATGGTTTCACCAATTTCATCCAATAAATCTAGCTGAGGTTTAGTGAAACTAATAATTTCACTGTTATTGTTTTTACAACCCTGCAAAAAAATACTTCCACCTACAACTGCTCCACCTGTTAAGATTGTTATCATTTTTAAAAGTTCTCTACGTTCCATATTACAAATAATTTAAATTTTAAAGGTTTCCTTTTTTTAATTCATTAACTGCAAAATCTACGGCTCTTGCTGTAAGTGCCATATATGTTAATGATGGGTTTACACAACTTGAGCTAGTCATACAGGCACCATCAGTTACAAAAACATTAAGGGCGTCCCAAACTTGGTTGTTTCCATTAAGAACACTAGTTTTTGGATCTCTACCCATTCTTGCAGTTCCCATTTCGTGAATACCCATGCCAACGTTGTAGCCATCATCATAAGTTTCAACATGTTTAACACCGGCAGCTTCCATCATTTCTTTAGCGTCATTTTCCATATCCTTACGCATCTTTCTCTCATTGTCTTTTATTTCTACGTCCATGTTTAAAACAGGTAACCCCCATTTATCTTTTACATTTTTGTCTAAAGAAATTTTGTTTTCATGGTAAGGTAGCATTTCGCCGAAAGCAAGGAAATTAATATTCCAATCATCATCTAGTTGTAACAAAGTATTTTTTAAATCGGCACCAAGCGTAAATTCTGCAACATTATTTAACCCTTTTCTTCCTCTTCCTGCACCACCTTGATATCCAAATCCACGTAAGTAATCTCTTTTATCGTCGTAAATATTTCTAAATCTTGGGATATATATTCCTGTAGGGCGGTTACCAAATTCTTGCTTATCGCTAAAGCCTTCAACTCTTCCACGGGCTCCTGTTCTAAAATGATGGTCCATTACATTATGGCCAAGTTCTCCACTACTACTTCCTAATCCATTTGGCCAAATATCTGTGGCACTATTCATTAATACCCAAGTACTGTTGAAAGATGATGCACATAAAAAAACCACTTTAGCTTCGTATTCATAAGTTTTATTAGTAAGAGCATCTAACACCTCTACACCTGTAGCTTTTTTAGTGTCTTTATTATACTTTACTTTAGTTACAATTTTATTTACTTCAACAGTTAAGTTTCCAGTTTTCATAGCAGCTGGTAAAGTGGCACTTTGGGTACTAAAATAAGCTCCAAAGGTGCATCCTCTCCAACATCTATCTCTATAATTGCAAGCACTTCTATTTTGTTCTGGTTTTGGTTGAGTAATGTTGGCACTTCTACCAATTATAAGTTTACGTTTGTTATTGTAGTGCTTTTCTAGTCCTTGCTTTACAAATTTTTCGGCAACATTTAATTCCATTGCTGGTAAAAATTCGCTATCAGGTAATACTTCTAAGCCCTCTTTACTACCTTGAATGCCAGCAAATTTTTCGACATAGCTATACCAAGGAGCTAAATCTTCGTAGCGTATAGGCCAATCAACGCCAATGCCTTCTTTTGCATTGGCTTCAAAATCCCATTTATTTAAGCGATAGCTTTGACGCCCCCACATTAAACTTCTTCCTCCTAAATGATAACCTCTAAACCAATCGAAACGTTTAGTTTCTGTGTAGGGAGCTTCTTTGTCTTTTACCCACCAATCTAAATTGTATTCGTTTAAAGGATAATCTCTTTTAAGTTTAGGATAGTCTTCCAGCATTTTTTGTGTTCTATTGTTACGATGCTCAAATTGCCAATCTCCATTGTTGGTGCCTTTATAATCTTTTATGTGTTCTATCATCTCTCCACGTTCAATCATAAGAACTTTTAAACCTTTTTCAGCAAATTCTTTGGCAGCCCAGCCACCACTAATTCCACTACCAACTACAATGGCATCGTACTTGTTTGACATAATGTTAATTTTTGTATTTTAATTCTTAAATAAATGTTTTTTTTAGTTAGAAAAATTGGCAGAAAAACAGCACCAATCTTTTTGCTTGAAAATTAAGCAACAGATTTAACTCATTCTAAACATCACAAATTGTAATAGCTTTTTTAAGTGCATCTATCTTTTCTGCAGCATCTTTTGCTGTTGTAATAAACTCTTGAGCTACATATCCTTTATACCCTGTTGCTACAATTGCTTTCATTATTGCAGGATAAAATAGTTCTTGAGTTTCATCAATTTCGTGTCTTCCTGGAACACCAGCTGTATGGTAATGACCAAAATATTCGTGGTTTTGCTGAATAGATCTTATAATATCGCCTTCGTTGATTTGCATGTGATAAATATCGAACAGCAGTTTAAAGTTGGGAGAATTAATCATTTTACAAAGCTCTATTCCCCATCCACTTTTATCGCACATATAATCTTTATGATCTATTTTGCTATTAAAGAGTTCCATTTGAATAATTACGCCATGTTTTTCGGCCAAAGGCATAATTTGTTTTAATCCATCAGCACAATTTTTCATGCCAATTGTGTCATCCATTCCATTTCTATTACCACTAAAGCAAATTAAATTTTTGTAGCCAGCAGCTGCAACTAATGGTATGGCTTCGGTAAAGTCTTTAATTAACCATTCATGATTTTTTGGATTATTCCAACCTTCGGTTAAACTAATTTTTCCGGCAGTGTAGCACATGCTACACACTAATCCATGCTTTTGAAGTGTTGGCCAATCTTTTGGGGGCAATAAATCAATTGCACCAAAGCCAATATTTTTAACTGTAGCACAAAGCTCGTCGAGCGATAAAAAATTATAGGTCCAACTAGCTACAGAATGATTTATATTTCCTTTCAATGAAATTTCTGTTTGTTTGGGCAAAGCACCAATCGCAGCTTTGCCAATGGCTAAATTTACACCTGTTAAAGAAAGTGTTTTTAATACATCTCTACGTTGCATGTTTAAATAGTTTTGTGTTTTTCGTCTTTAAAAAATGCTATAAACAACAATGCAACACCAGCGGCAAACAAACATGGAAAAATCCAAATAGCTTGCCAATTGTGATTTACAACTTTACCTGCTGCATTGGTAATGGCATTTTTATCAGTGTATACACCAGCAGCCCAAAAACCAATATACATTCCTACACCATAAGTTGCCAATGTAATTAATCCTTGTGCAGAAGATCGAACACTTTCGCCAGCTTTTTTATCAGTATAAATTTGCCCAGTAACAAAAAAGAAATCATAGCAAATGCCATGTAAAATAATACCTGAGTAAAACATCCAAACTGCAGTTTCATTATTACCGTAGGCAAACAATAAATATCTCAAAACCCAAGCAAACATGCCTATTAATAACATTTGCTTTGTTCCAAATCGTTTAAAAAATAAAGGAAGCAAAAACAAAAACACAGTTTCGCTAACTTGACCTAAAGTCATTTTGCTAAAAGCATTTGCCATACCAGCTTCAGTTAAAAAAGTACCTGCACTTCCATAGTAAAAAGCAAGTGGAATACAGATTAATACTGATGCAATAAAGAATATTAAATAATTTTTATCTTTAAGCACATTAAGGGCATCTAAACCTAAAACTTCTTTTAGCTGTACATTTTTACCATTTTTGGTAGGTGGAGTGTCGGGTAAAAAAAAGCTAAAAGCACCTAAAGTTAAAGAGGCTATTGCTCCAACAAGGTATGTAATTTTTAATACACTTGCAGCGTCTTTTAAAGCCTGAATTTGTATAGAATTTGCACTTTCATTCGTTCCTGCACCAATAATTTCTTTTGCAGGAGCCCATCCCATAATACCAATTAATAAACCTGCAGCAATCCATCCTACAGTACCCCATAATCTTATGCCACCAAATTCTTTTTCAGCATTTGTAACTTGTTTTAAGGCAATGGCATTAACTAATGCTAAAGTAGGCATGTAAATAATCATGTATGGTAGTAGCAAACTGTAAAAAGCGTTAAAAGAAGTTTGAGTTGAAATAAAGTACAATAAAATAGCACCTGCAATATGTAAGAAACCCAATATTTTTTGAGCAGCAAAATATCTATCTGCAATTAACCCAATAACAAAAGGAGCAATGATAGCTCCCAAACACTGTGTTCCATAGGCTTGGGCTGCTTCACCAGCAGTAGCTCCCATATTACCTAAAGTAATATATGTTCCCATAGAGGCAAACCATATACCCCAAACAAAAAAGTTGAGAAACATCATTACTGATAGTTGCAATCGTACATTAAATTTCATTTTTTCAGGCAATTAGAGTATAAATATAAAAGCATTAAGATTATTTTGCATATTCTTGAAAAATTATTTATAAACAACAACCGTATGCATAAAAAATTACGTCTTGGAATGATTGGTGGCGGTCAAGGTGCTTTTATTGGCAATATTCATAGAACTGCTGCAAGAATGGATGGCTTGTATGAGCTTGTTTGTGGTGCTTTTAGCAGTGATGCTTCAAAAAGTATAGCCAGTGGATTAGCATTAGGAATTGATGAAAAAAGATGCTATGGCAGTTTTGTTGAAATGTTTGAAAAAGAAATTGAGTTGCCAGAAAATGAACGAATGGAAGTAGTGAGTATTGTTACACCAAACCATGTTCATTTTGAGCCAGCTGCATTAGCTTTGAAACATAATTTTCATGTAGTACTCGATAAACCTTTGTGTTTTAATGTTGATGAAGCTTTTAAACTAAAACAAATTATAAATAATTCAACAGCAAAATTTTGCCTAACACATACTTATACAGGTTATCCAATGATAAAGCAAGCAAAGCAAATGATTGCAGCAGGTGAAATTGGACCCGTACGAAAAATATATGTAAGTTATGTACAAGGTTGGTTGCACCAAGCTTTAGAAAGCACTAATCAAAAGCAAGCTAGTTGGCGAACTGATCCTACACAAAGTGGCAAAGCAGGGGCAATGGGTGATATTGGTACACATGCTTTTAATTTAGCTGAATATGTTACAGGAATTCAAGTTACAGAGCTTTCTGCACACATTAATATTGTTGTAGAAGATAGAAAGTTGGACGATGACGGTGCAACACATTTAAAATTTAATAATGGTGCAACAGGCGTTTTAATTGCATCTCAAGTTGCAACTGGAGCTGAAAATAATATTACCATCAAAGTTTATGGAGATAAAGGAAGCATAGAGTGGGAGCATGAAAATAATAATACCTTAAAAGTTAATTGGGCTAATAAGCCTACCCAAATTTATAGAGCTGGAACTGATTATTTGCATCCAATAGCCATTGCAAATTGTAGAACTCCTGCAGGACATCCAGAGGGCTACATTGAAGCTTTTGCCAATTTATATAAAAACTTTGCTTGTCATATTTTGGCTTTAAAAAATGCTGAAACCATTAAACCAGAATGGCTTGATTATCCAAGTATTGAAGAAGGTGTAAGAGGTATGCAGTTTATAGATGCAGTAATTAATAGTGGTAATTGTGCTGATAAATGGGTTAGTTTATAGTATAATTTTTGATAGTAACTAAATTTAATTTTATTTGTAGTCTTTTTAAAATCGATTAATATCTTTAATTTTAAAATATTTTATTTCTCTAACGATGACTACAATTAAAGGCCCAGGTATTTTTTTAGCACAGTTTATTGGCGATAATCCTCCTTACAATAGTTTAACATCTATGTGCCAATGGGTAGCTTCTTTGGGCTATAAAGCCATTCAAATTCCAACATTAGATGAGCGATTTATTAATTTACAATTATGTGCAGAAAGTAAAACTTATGCCGATGAATTAAAAGGTATTGTTAATAGTTATGGATTAGAAATTTCTGAACTATCAACTCATTTACAAGGGCAATTAATTGCTGTTCATCCTGCTTATGATTTGATGTTTGATAATTTTGCACCATCTTTAGTAAGGGGTAATAGTAAGGCACGCACTGAATGGGCACATCAACAACTATTATACGCTGCTAAAGCTTCTCAAAATTTAAATTTAAATGCACATGCTACTTTTAGTGGTTCGTTACTTTGGCACACTTTTCATCCTTGGCCACAACAGCCTGCTGGCTTGGTAGATGCTGGATTTACAGAATTAGCAAAACGTTGGACCCCCATTTTAAATGCATTTGATGAATGTGGTGTAGATGTATGTTATGAAATTCATCCTGGCGAAGATTTATTTGATGGTACAACTTATGAAATGTTTCTTGAAAAAGTAAATAATCACAAAAGAGCTTGTTTGTTGTACGACCCCTCACATTTTGTTTTACAGCAGTTAGATTATTTGCAGTACATAGATTTTTATCATGAAAGAATAAAAGCATTTCATGTTAAAGATGCTGAGTTTAACCCAAGTGGAAGGCAAGGAACTTTTGGTGGTTACCAAAATTGGTTAAATAGGGCTGGCAGGTATAGAAGTCCTGGTGATGGGCAAGTAGATTTTAAGTCGATATTCTCTAAACTAACGCAATATAATTACACAGGTTGGGCAGTTTTAGAATGGGAATGTTGTTTAAAGCATTATGAGCAAGGAGCTATTGAAGGAGCACCTTTTATTCAAAATCATATCATAAAAGTTACAGACAAAGCTTTTGATGATTTTGCTAAACAACAAACAAATGAGCAACTTAATAAAACAATACTTGGCATAAATTAAACAATTAAATATGAGAAAATTTGTTATTAGTGTATTATTTGCCTCAACCATTATTGGATGTAGCAATGGTAATGAAAAGGGAAATGATGAAAAAACTTCCGTAAAAAAAGAAGCCGATAATGCGTTGTCGAATAATCCAGATTATGTGAAAGGATTAGAGTTATATGCAAAAAATGATTGTTCAACTTGCCATCAAGTTAAAGTGAAAATACAAGGCCCATCTTACAGTGAAGTTGCAGCAAAATATCAAGGCGATACAGCCATGATAAAAGTAATTGCTCAAAGAATTATTAAAGGAAGTAAAGGCGTTTGGGGCGATATACAAATGCCAGCTCATCCAGGATTATCTGAAGCTGATGCTATTGCTCTTGTAAAGTATGTATATCTATTAAAAGAATAATTTTAACTTCAAAAATTTAAAAATGAAAAAAACGATTTTGCTGGCATGTGTTGTTGCTACTTCGATAGCATGTAATAATGTTGATAGTAATAAAAAAGACGAAAATACGCTAGTTGCTAAAGCAGATAATCAACTTACTGAAGACCAAGTAAAAGAAGGTTGGCAATTATTATTTGATGGAAAAACGATGAATGGTTGGCATAAATATGGTTTTAAACCTGTTGGAACAGCATGGAAAGTGGCTGATGGTACTATGTACTTAGATACAACTGTAAAAGCTGTGTTGCCAGATGGTAAACCTGGTTGGCAAATTAAAGATGGTGGAGATATTGTAAGTGATAGTGCTTTTGAAAACTTTCATTTAAAATTAGAATGGAAGATTAGTAAAGGCGGAAATAGTGGTATTATTTTTAATGTACATGAAGACACTACTAAGTATGATTTTGTTTGGAAAACAGGGCCAGAAATGCAGGTGTTAGACGATAGTTTGCATAGCGATGGAAAAATTGTAAAACATAGGGCTGCTGATTTGTATGATTTAATAACTTGCACTAATGAAGCTCAAAAACCATTAAAGCCAGTAGGTGAGTGGAATTTAGCTGAAATAAAAAGTGTAAATGGTAGTTTAGAGTTTTACTTAAATGGAACTTTAGTAGTAAAAACTACTATGTGGGGCGATGAATGGAAAAAATTAATTGCAGGAAGTAAGTTTAAAGAATTTCCTGGCTTTGGTACTTATAAATCTGGCAGAATAGCTTTGCAAGATCATGGAAATTTAGTTTGGTATAAAAATATTATGATTAAAAAAATGTAGCCATTACTTAAATCATCTATACAATATTGTAGAAAAAGAGGCTAACTTGCAATTAAGTTTAGCCTCTTTTTTATTGCCTAATTTTAAAAGCGTAACCAAATACATTTTAAATTTTGCCATTGAGATGATTAGTATTCTTTATGAACTTAATTTACTTTGATTTCTATCTAAAACATTTAGTGAATGGCATAAAAAAACAGCCTCAAATAAATGAGGCTGTTTTTAACATTTATAAAAATTAAAAACAAAACATCTAGTTTTTGAGAACACTTATTGTTTGATTGGTATTGCCATCAGTTACTGTTACAAAATATTGACCTTTAGAAAGTTCAATTGATGGTATTGATACATTGTTGTTGCCTTTTTGGAGCGTATATTTTGTATTTTTTACAACTTGACCTTTTGTGTTAGTTATTGAAATAGAAATCGAAGTTTCTTTTTCTACCCCTACAAATAATTTAATATCAGCAGTAAACGGATTTTCGAATGTTGAAACAGTGAAATTTTTGTTTGTTGCTAATTTCACAGCTTCGATATTGCTATAACTAAATTTACCATCTTTATCAATTTGTTTTAATCGATAGTATACTGTTGATACTTTAGCATTATTAGCATTTTCATCAATAAAATCATAATTGTTTTGTGCATTTGATTTAGCACTAACAAATCCTATTTTGCTGTATTTTTCACCGTTGATAGATTTTTCAATTTCAAATCCTGCATTATTAATTTCATTAGCAGTTGCCCAATTAAGTTTCACATTATTTTTTACTAATTGTGCTGTAAACTTGCTCAGTTCAACAGGTAAAGT
>JBMLOR010000101.1:0-2735 GCA_049242865.1 Chitinophagaceae bacterium
ATTCCTTTTACTTGGAAAGCAAAAAATGCTACATAAGCAAAGCAAAGTGCAGGCACTACAAATGAATTATGTATACCAATAATATCTGCTAATTTTCCTTGAACTGGTGGAAATATTGAACCTCCTAAAATCATCATAATTAAAAATGCAGATGCCTGACTGGTGTATTTGCCTAAACCAGCAACTGACAAAGAGAAAATACAAGGCCACATGATGGAGCAAGCCAAGCCACCACTTAAAAATGCATATACTGCTACAGGGCCAGTTGATAACAATCCAATAACAGTGGCTACTACACCAAATAAACCAAAGTATAATAATGTATTAGCTGGATTATCTTTTCCTATATAAGACATAATCATTTGAACGATTACACAAAGTATATACCAGTATAATGGTTTTACATTATGACCAGCCAAATAAGTGAGTAACAAAACAATTCCAAAAGCAACCAATGGCACCGCAAATTTTAAAATAGTTTTAGTACGCTCTGAAAACTCGAAAGCAGCAATTGAACCTGTCCATCTTCCTATCATTAAACTTCCCCAATACATTGCAATAAATGGTGCAATTTCTGATGAACGATAACCGCCAAACTCTTTTTGTTTTAAAAGCTCCCCTAAATTACTACCAATTGCCACCTCAACGCCTACATACACAAAAATTGCTAACATACCCAAAACTAGTTGTGGATATTGCATAGCACCCCAACCTTCTTTTTGTTTAGATGCTGTTTTGTTTAATAAAGGCAAACCAATAGTTACAATTGCAAGAGCAATTAAAAGCCAGATTAAACGTTTGTGTTCTAATGGACGTAGTAGTGTATTTATTTCGTCGGTTTGTGCCTGATATGTTTTTTTAATGGTATCTATTTCTGCATATATCGCAACTTTTTCTGCTTCTGTTTTTTTTGCTATTGTACATTCAAGATTAGCAATTTGTTGCGATTGTGCTGCATAAGTTTTTTTAATGGCTTCAATTTTATCAATTTTTTCGCCTTTATAACTCGAAAAAACAGGCATAAATGCTATGATAAGCAAACCTGTCATCACTAATAAAGATTTCAATGCTTTATTAGATTTTTCCATTTTTTCGTCAATTTTTCCTGATGGTACTTTTTTAGCAGTAGCAAATAAAATGGCTGCACCAACAAATAATAATCCTACGCATATATATAAATAAATTACTTTACTAAGTGGTAG
Organism: Chitinophagaceae bacterium; assembly: GCA_049242865.1. Taxonomy (GTDB): domain Bacteria; phylum Bacteroidota; class Bacteroidia; order Chitinophagales; family Chitinophagaceae; genus CAIVPM01. Next base: position 1,203 of record JBMLOR010000101.1, read on the forward strand.
CTTATTAATTTCATCATCACATACACTTGCTGCACTTCCAAATAAAGCAATAGCAACTACTAATGGACCAATGGTAGTTCCTAACGAATTAATACCACCACCTAAGTTTACTCTTGAATTTCCTGAACTTTCGTCGCCCAATGAAATTGCAAATGGCTGTGCTGCTGTTTGTTGTAAACTAAAGCCCAATGCCACTATAAATAGGCCTATCAACATTCCATTAAACGATTGACCATTTACAGCTAAAATCATAGCTGTGGCTCCTAAAGCTGAAAATAATAATCCATAAACTATACTTTTTTTGTAGCCCCAACTACCTACTAAATCTTTCCCACCAATAGTACCAAAAATGTACAACAATAATGCTCCAATGTAATACGCCAAATAATAAGCAAAATCAACTAACTGACTTTGAAATTGATCGAGATGAAAAAAGTTTTTACAAAAAGGTATAAAAACACTATTGCCTGCTGCAATAAAACCCCAAAAGAAAAAAACTACAATTAAGGTTGTTAGTGCAGGATAATTAGTAGGCACTTTTGGTTGTACACTAGTACTTTGATTCATATAACAATTAATTTTTAGGGTTGAAAAATATAGGATTTTACTGAATCAAAAAAAATTAAAAAGCGTTTGCAATGCAAACGCTTTTTAATAAAAATATTTTTTACCTATTTTAAAATTTTATTGATACTAAGTTTAGAGAACTATTTGCAATAAAAACTTACACCACTCTACTCTTTTTTAAACTAAACACCCCAACTATGGTTGAAGTTGCTATTAAAAAAATCAATCCATAGTAATCATCTATAGGTACATAAGGGTCGCCTGCACTTGAACCTCCACTACTGCTGCCACTTGGATTTGGTGGTGTGGTACTTACTGATGTTGGACCACTTACTCTTGAACTTGATATTGTTACGTTTGAATTTGCACTACTCGACGAATTCATGTTCGTCGTTATTCCTGCACTTGTACTTGGTGCAGTCTGTTGAGCTGTTTGAGATGCTTGTGTTGATGCATACATATCATAGTTTGGACCTCCCTGTGCTTTGTCATCTTCATTTACACCTTCTATTTCTTTTAACCCTGATTCTTTGTTTGCTTCTTTTTGATAAGCCATATCTGATGGTGAAGTAGATGCTGTTGTTGGGGTTGTAGTGTTTGATGGTGATGAAGCTATGATTGAACTGCTATTATCACTTTCGCTTTCTTCCCTTTCGTTTGAGGCTGTGCTAGTGCTATAATCAATGCTTACGCCTGATTGTTCTGTTGTTGTTGACTCATCCTCTCCTGCTCGCCCTTCACTAGATGATTCCTCATGCTTTTGTTGCTGTTGTACTAAAAATTTAGAGATAGCACTTTCTGCATTATTTTTCTCTATAAAATATACTATACTAGCAACTACCACTATGCTCCAAACAGTTACTTTAAATATCGATTTTTTCATGTTTTAGTTTCTTTCTAAGTTAACCATGTTTGCCTAGTTTACTTAGCTTTATTTTAAAGGTTTTAGATATTTTTTTATTTCTA
>JBMLOR010000102.1:0-8452 GCA_049242865.1 Chitinophagaceae bacterium
GCAGTAGAGGTACTAGCCGATGAAGGTAAATACCAAACACAGAAGTTGATGATTAATAAAAAATAAGAATGTAAAAAGTACAACAAAATACCTATAGGGTTTAATACCTTATAGGTATTTTGTTAAGTTCATATCTCCAAAACTAAACCATCATAAGCCAAATTAATATGCTTTGGTAATTCAGCATTTACACTATCGTGTAATCCAAGTTGATGACTAATATGTGTAAAATACACTTCTGGTATTTGTAGATGTAACGACAAATCAATTGCTTCTTTCAATGTGAAATGAGAAATATGTGGTTCTCTTCTAAGTGCATTTAAAACTAAAATTTTGCTACCTATTATTTTATCTAATTCTTGTTCTTCTATTCTGTTAGCATCTGTTATGTAGGTAAAATCTCCAATTCTAAAACCTACAACTGGCATGTTTAAATGCCAAACTTTTATAGGTTGTAAAGTAATATCACCAATTATAAAAGGCTGATCATCAAATTCGCTAAGTACTAACTTGGGTACACCAGGGTATTGTTTTTCTGAAAAAGCGTAGTATAATTCTTTTTTTATGGCATCAGCTGTAAAAGCATTTGCATATAAAGGCATTGGCTGATTGCTAAAAAAATTATAAGCCCTTACATCGTCGAGGCCACCAATGTGATCTTTATGTGGGTGCGTAAATACACAAGCATCTAATTTGTTTGTATTTGTTCGTAGCATTTGATACCTAAAATCTGGAGTAGTATCAATAACAATAGTTGTACACTCACTTTCAATTTTAATGCTTGATCTTAGGCGTTTATCTTTTTTATTTGTAGATGTGCATTGTGTACATACACATCCAATTAAAGGAACTCCACTACTAGTGCCAGTTCCAAGAAAGGTTATTTTTATTGATGATAGATTTGACAAGTTTTAAGTTTAATCGATCGTTACAATTTTTTGTTTAACCGTATCAAATAACTTTTGACTTTCTAAAGTAAGTTTATCATAGTTTATATTTAATTGTGGAATTAAATCTATCAAGGTGTTTATTCTTCCTTCAGTATCTAAAAATTTATTTAATACAACTACACGTTTTGCTTCAAGCACACACCAACCACTTTGAAAGGTACCTCTTTCGTATCTTATTGTATATTCTCCTTGCTTTAGTAAATCTTCTAGTTTATCTAAAGTAGTGGCATTCATCTTCATAAATAAAATTTTTCTGAAGCAAAATTATTAGTATGTGCAATCTTTCAGAATCCAAATTATCCACAAATACATTAAAATTGAAGATAAATGGGCATTATGGGCTCAGCATTTTTAAATAATGCCAGTATAATTAAAAACAATCCAAACAATAATATATAACCAAGTAAACCTTCTTTTTTTAAAGCTTCATTTATTTTATCAGTTACTTTTTTAGGTGCAATATGTAAGGCTAATCCTGCAATAATCATGAGTACAACATGATTATAATTTTGCCAAAATAAATTGAAATGACTGTACTTGAAGTTATATTTAATTTGTTTAAAAAATTGAGCTACAACTTGCAAATTTTCTGCTCTAAAAAATATCCAACTAATACATACAAAATGAAAAGTAAACAGCAAACTCATCAGTTTATAACTAAGTGAATCTTTGGTTTCTTTTAATACTACTTTGCTTTTATTGCTAAATAGTTTGTGCACTGCGAGTGCTAACCCATGCATCGCTCCCCATATAATGAATGTAACATTGGCACCATGCCACAAACCCCCTAAAAGCATGGTAATAATTAGGTTAATGTATTTTCTGATATCTCCAAGCCTATTGCCTCCAAGTGGAATATAAAGGTAATCTTTTAGCCAGCTACTTAGTGATATATGCCAACGTTGCCAAAAAACAGTGATGTTGGAACTTTTGTAGGGTTCGTTAAAATTTTCTGGGATGTTAAATCCTAACCATTTTGCTAATCCAATGGCAATGCTGCTATAGCCACTAAAATCACAATAAATAACAACAGCAAATCCATACATAGCTGTTAGGCATTCAATACCAGTGTATTTTGCAGGGTCATCAAAAACATAATTTACTAAATTGGCACTGATGTAGTCGCTTATAATTAGTTTTTTAAAAAGACCTGTTACTATTAAAAAAAAACCTTGACTAAATTGCTCTTTGCTTACAAAGTAAGGCTTTGAAATTTGTGGTAAAAAATCACTTGCTCTTACAATTGGTCCCATTACAAGTTTGGGGAAAAATGAAAGAAATAATAAGTAGTCTGCGAACCTACGTGCTGGTAAAATTTTTCTTCTATACACATCAACCATATAACTAATACTTTCGAATGTATAAAAAGAAATTCCTGCAGGTAAAAGAATATGTAAAGGTTTAATTTTTTGTTGAAGAAATGCATTATATATTTCTATAAAAAAATTTGTGTATTTAAATGTTATTAAAATACCTAAGTTAAAAGTAATACCAATAATGAGTAACACTTTTTTGGTAGGTTTACTAGGTACCTGATAAATAAGATTACCTACAAAAAAATCAACAACAGCACTTGCAAAAACTAATAACACAAATGCACCACTTGCTTTGTAAAAAAAATACAAGCTGAAAATGCAAAACAGCCAAGTACGTGCTTTGTAGTTGTTTTGAAATTTGTAATACAATGCAATAAACGCTGTAAAATAATAAACAAAAAATCCACTACTAAATAGCAATGGGTTTTTTGAATCGTACAGAAATTGTTGCAAAAATTGTTGCATGGTATTGCAGCAAATATAATTTTTGCAGCAATTGTAGAAAGCTTAAGTTATTAACGTTGAAAAAGTTTATTCTTCTTGAGTTTCTCTTAAACTATAGCCGGTGAGATTAATAAACACATCCTCTAAACTAGCTAGTTTTACTTCTTTTTTACGTTCAAATCCAGAAGCAACGAGTTTATCAATTAAATTGTTAGGATTATCTAAGGCAATAATTTGTCCTTTATCTACGATGGCAACCCTATTGCACAACTCCTCAGCTTCATCCATGTAATGTGTAGTAAGTATTATTGTAGTGCCTGTGGCTTGAATATCTTTGATTAGGCTCCATAAATTTCTTCTAGCTTGTGGGTCTAACCCTGTTGTGGGTTCATCTAAAAAAATAATTTTTGGTTTATTGATTAGTGTAGTTGCTATAGAAAATCTTTGTTTTTGACCGCCACTTAATTCTTTAAATTTTGCTGTAGCCTTATCTTGCAAATTCACTTTTTTTAGTAGTTCAATTGCATCGATTTCTTCGTTGTATAAGCCTGCAAATAAATTAATTAATTCAACTAAATTCAGGCCAGGATAATATCCACTACTTTGTAGTTGTACACCTATAATTTTTTTTATGTCATTAGGATTTTCATCAAGCGATAAGCCTGCAACTATAACTGTTCCAGAAGTTTTTGGTCGCAGCGTTTCAATAATTTCTAAAGTTGTACTTTTTCCTGCACCGTTAGGTCCTAGTAAGCCAAATATTTCCCCTTCAAACACATCAAAACTTATGCCTTTTACAGCTTGGAAGTTGCCGTAATTTTTTACTAAATTTTGTACTGAGATGATAGGTTTGTTCATAAAAATTCAATTTAATTCCAACTGGCTTTTGGTTTTCTCCACAATGCAGGTATAAAAATGATATGGTAAATAAACATCCAAAAATCTAACAACCAAAACCACTTAAACAAATCAATTTCGTTTAGTTTTTTCATTGTTTTATGGAAAGTGTATGCTTGAATTAAAAATCTAACAGCAAACACACATAAAGGTAACCACCAAATTGGGTACAACACAATACTAGCTGCTAATAAGGGATATAAAAGCACAAAACTTGCACTATATAAACCTAACAAAAATTTGTGTTTGAATTTGTAATACTTGCTCGTAGTAAAATGTCGATACTTTTGTAATTTCCAAGACTTAAATGATGTTTTTGGTTGGCTTAATGTATGAGCATCGTAATCAATACAAATTGTAGTATTGGTTTTGGTAGCTACTTTATTGATAAATAAATCATCATCGCCGCTTGGTATTTGATTAATTGATGAAAAACCTTTGTTATCAATGAATAATTGTTTTTTGTAGCTTAAATTTCTTCCTACACCCATATATGGTAACCCTGCTAAAGCATAAGATAAATACTGGAGTGCAGTATGAAAAGTTTCGAAACGAATGATTTTATTCAACAAACCAGGTTTTTTAAAATAGGCACCATAACCAAGCACAATATCTTTGTTTGGTGTATAAGCACTTTGCATTATTTTAATCCAATTTTCTGACGCAGGAACACAATCTGCATCACTCAATAAAAGGGTTTCGTATTTGCTACTTTTTATACCAATGCTTAAAGGGAATTTTTTACCCATAATAAGTTTAGCTTCTTGCACTAATTCAATATCATGAATATGTTTAAATGTTTTTTTAAACTCATCGATAACATATCGAGTGTCATCTTCGCTATTATCATTAACTACAACAATTTCATGCGAGGTTTTATAATCTTGTACTAAAATACCAGGAAGGTTTTCGGCAATATTTTGAGCTTCATTTTTGGCACAAATAATAACCGATACAGGATGTTCTTGTACATTATCTTGCTCTTTTGGTTTAAAATGGGCTAGCTTAAAAAAAATAAATAGATAATAGCAAATTTGTACAAACACCACACTTACTAAAGCATAAAAAACAAATTGTGCCAATAACTGCATCAAATTCATTCCACAAAAATAGTAGTATAGATAATTGCAATGATTTAAGTGGATTGTAAGGGGATAAATACCATGTAAACTTTGATTTATACAAAAAAGGAATTACTGTATACTATCAAAAATGTGATATTATTTATAAATTTTAGTTTTCCACAACAACCAATCAATATACTTAAGCCACAATGCTAATTATTCTTCGCCTAAAAATGAATATCTATAATCAGTAACTGGATTAAAAGTTTCTTTAATTGTTCTTGCACTTAACCAACGATACAAGTTAATCATGCTACCAGCTTTATCATTGGTGCCACTAGCTCTTGCACCACCAAAAGGTTGTTGACCAACTACTGCACCAGTAGGTTTGTCATTAATATAAAAGTTGCCTGCACTTTGGCGTAATGCAGCTGTAGCCTTATCTACAGCATATCTATCTTGTGCTATAATTGCTCCAGTAAGGGCATAATTACTAGTGCTATCTACAAGCTTTAAGGTTTCATCAAACTTATTAGCATCGTAAACGTAAATTGTTAAAACTGGACCAAAAATTTCTTCACACATAGTTGTGTATTTAGGGTCGGTAGTTTCTATGATTGTTGGTTGTATAAAATAACCTTGTTTTTTGCTGCAATTTCCACCTACTAAAATATTTGCAACTTTACTTTTTTTAGCCTTATCTATGTATGATTTAATTTTATCAAAACTTCTTTCATCTATAACTGCATTAATAAAATTAGTAAAATCTTCAGTAGTGCCCATTTTCATAGATTGTACCCCATCAATCAATTTCTTTTTTATTTCCTTAGCTAAATTGCTTGGAATATATGCTCTTGAGGCAGCACTACATTTTTGCCCCTGAAATTCAAAAGCACCTCTTAGTAAGGCAGCAACTACAACATCTACGTTGGCAGATTTATGTGCAATTACAAAATCTTTTCCTCCTGTTTCTCCAACAATTCGTGGATATGATTTATAGATATTTGTGTTTTTTCCTATTGTTTCCCACATTTGATTAAAAACACCTGTACTTCCTGTGAAGTGAACACCTGCAAATTGTGGATGTGCAAAACAAATTTTTCCAATTGTAGGCCCATCAACATACACTAAGTTTATTACACCATCTGGTAAGCCTGCTTCTTTTAAAATACGCATAAACATTTGTGCACTGTAAATTTGAGTATTAGCTGGTTTCCAAACTACTACATTACCACACATTGCAGCAACTGTTGGTAAATTACCTCCAATTGCAGTAAAATTAAACGGTGTAACTGCTAAAACAAAACCCTCTAATGGTCTCCATTCCATTCTGTTATGGATTCCTGCACCTTGAACTGGTTGTTGTTTATAAATTTCACTTAAAAAGTGCACATTAAATTTTAAGAAATCAATTAGTTCACAGGCTGCATCAATCTCTGCTTGATAAGCATTTTTGCTTTGCCCAAGCATTGTACAGCCATTCATATAAGTACGATATTTTGTTGCTATTAAATCTGCTGCACGTAAAAATATATTTGCACGATTTTCCCAACTCATATTTTCCCAAGATGCTTTTGCAGCAAGGGCTGCATCAATAGCTTGTTTTACATGACTTTCGTTACCTACGCTAAAATAACCTAGTGTATGTGCAATTTCATGTGGTGGATGAATCGCTTGTTTATTATTGGTTCTTACCTCTTTATCACCAATGTACATTGGTATATCAATTACCTCATTTTTAAGTTTTTGTAGTGTTGCTTTTAATGCAATTTTTTCAGCACTATTTGGTGCATAATTAAGCACAGGTTCGTTTGCTGGTAATGGGTATGAGAAGTAGCCAAGATTCATATTCAATCGTTTTTTTGAGCTGCAAATCTAAGTTGGTTGCTTTAAATACTTGATATAATTTATGAACATGAATTTTATTTTAAAAAATTTCAAAATAAATTTTTTTGTACAATAAAAATAATTGATATTCGTTTTCGAATAGGCTATAATGCTTATAAATCCTAATAATATCCTAAATAATATCTTATGACTAATCAAACAGTTTCCCCAACCTAATACAATTAAAATAGCGAATTAACCCTTGGTGGTTTAATATTTTTTTGTTTTCAATTGCATAAAAAGGCGATAGTAAATATCGTGCCTATATCCTAATAATTAATCTTAAAAACAATCCTATGCAAAAAAAGGTAACAAACCTTTGCAAATTGGTTTTTGCAACCAATTATAGCAAATGGCTTTGGGCTACTTACGCTCCAAAGCTATAATCACAAAACATATTACTGTTTGTAACTGCATTTGAAATGTTGTTTGCAGGTTGCTTTTTAAAACACTAAAAAAAGCAATGCACAAATGCTTGTAAAAAAATTGATACAAGCATTGTGGCACCCCTTGTAAAACTTCACCAAAAATCAGTAAGGCAAACAAACGCTTATTCAAAATACTTTATTATAATAAATAATATATAAAGTAATGTAATATAATATATTAAATATTATAAAATATTGAAATCTAAAATCCGTAAAAATCTAATTTAATCCAATCCTAAAAATTTTCCTATGAACATTAAATTATTTAAAATCAGTCAATTTGTAAAAAAAGTTTTTAAAATCTGTGTTACAATTCTTGTTGCTTTATTGCTACAATCTTATGCAAAAGCACAAACACAATTTGGTATAACCTTGTGTGGAGCAGAGTTTGGTCAATCGAACTTACCAGGAGTGTTGGGAAAAGACTATATATATCCTACAGTACATGATATACAATATTTTAACCAAAAAGGAGCCGAAATCATGCAGTTACCTTTTAGATGGGAGCGTTTACAAAAAAAGTTAGGTGGCCCTTTAGATACAGCTGAGTTGGGTCACATCAACAGATTTATAGATGTGTGTTTGCAATACGGTACTAAAGTGATTTTAATTATGCAAAACTATGGACGCTATAAGATTAATGGGGTAGAATACATAGTTGGGAGCCCACAAGTTACACAAGAACACTATAGAGATTTCTGGAAAAAATTTGCTGAAAAATTTACCTATAAAATCAACATTTATGCTTATGGCATTATGAGTGAGCCAAACAATATGCAAGGTTACAGCTGGTTTGATGCAGCCCAAAAAGCAATTTATGGAATTAGAGAAGTAGATAGACACACTACCATTTTGGTTGATGGCGAAAACTTTTCCAATCCTTCTACTTGGGTTGCTTACAACGATATGTTAAAGTATTTGAGAGACCCCATGAATAGAATTGTATTTAACGCCCATTGCTATTTTGATAGAGATTTTAGTGGTTCATATAAAGAAAGCTATGAAAATAGTGGAGCTGACGAATGGACTGGAGTTAGAAGGTTAAAACCATTTGTTGATTGGTTAAAACAAAATCGTTTAAGAGGTTATGTTGGCGAATTTGGTGTTCCAAAACATGATACAAGATGGCTTACTGTAATGAACAGATTTTTAGAATATATTGATGCAAATGGATTGGGTGGTTGTTATTGGGCAGCTGGCAGATGGTGGAACGACTATGCATTATCTATTCAACCAAAACATGGTGTAGATCAACCACAGTTATTAGTATTTCAAAAGTATTTGCAAGGATTTAATACTATCAGTGCTTCAAACTATCATCATACAAATTCAAATAGACAAGCTACTAGCACTGCAAAATAATTTACTTAGGGACAACTATACCAGATGTGTCTACATCAAGGGTTTCGTGTTAACCAAGTTTTATAGTGAATGAAAAAAGATTTTTAGGAAGTATTATTTAGGAG
>JBMLOR010000103.1:0-9001 GCA_049242865.1 Chitinophagaceae bacterium
CAAACAGCTAGTTACGAACAAAAAGATCCATTGGTTATTTATAAAGTAGAAGCATTTACTTTATTCAAAAATATGGATGCCACAGTAAATCAAAACATTGTTCAGTTTTTGTGTCATGCTACTATACCTTTAGAAAATGAAGTAAGAGAAGGACATCAACAAAAAACTGATTTAAGTAGCATGCGTACACAACATGAAACTGTTGATGGAGCAGGAAACAACAATGATTACATAGACCCTACACCAATAAAAAAAGAACCAATAAAAGTAGAAAAAATTGCAGGCCGTAATGATCCTTGTCCTTGTGGTAGTGGTAAAAAATTTAAACAATGCCATGGTAAGGATGCTTAAGATTTTAAGCTAATTTATCTTAGTGCATTTTAATAAACAAAAAAGCCACCTGCAATTGCAAGTGACTTTTTTGTTTCATATTCCCCTATACTAAAACTATTTTTTTATTATTTTAAAAACTTCTTTGCTATTGTTTACAATAACTGAAACTAAATAAACTCCTTCTGCTAAACTACTACAATCAATAGTTTGGGTTTGGCTGCCTGCTACAAGATTTAGGTAGTTTGTTTTTAATAATCGCCCTTGCAAGTTGCTAATACTTAAGGTAGCTTTAGATTTTTCATCAGCAGTTATGCTCACTGTAGCTTGGCTATTAATTATGGTAGGGTAAACTTCTACATTAAAGCCTTTGCTAGCTGTAGCTATTTTTATTATTTTGCTATAGGTAAATTCACCATCTTTATCTTGTTGCTTTAAGCAGTAATAAACTGATTTTTCTGTAGATGCATCGGTAAAATTATAACTATTATTTAATTTATTTAAAGCAGCTACAAATGCAATTTTAGTAAAGCTTCTGCCGTCTTCACTTCTTTCTATATCAAAACCAATATTATCAACTTCATTTGTAGTTTGCCATTGTAGTTGTACTTTTTTATCTACTAATTTTCCATCAAAACTTATCCATGTAAGTGGCAAAGTACCACCAACATTCCAGCTATATAATGCAGGTAGAGCATCGCTAAACGAGCAGCCAGTATTGCCAAAAAAATAAATTCTGTTGTTATGTGTTATAAAATTTTTTGGGCTAATATCCTGCACAGAAAAACTACTGGGTGTGCAGTTAAATAAATTGGGTACAATACCAGTATTAGCTTTTGTACCATCCGTTTTCCAAAGTTTATCTTGAGAAACAAAGGTTGAACCTGTTACCAAATAAGTAGAATTATTTACAACAACATCACCAATAGTTGCTGCTGTAGAAGGATTTATAACTCCTTGTAATGCAGTTGTACTATCAACTAATATAGGATTACTACCATCTAAGTAATACAAACTGCTGGTACGTGCATTAGCAGGTGAAAATGCTGAAACTGTGGTATAAGGATGTGCACTATAAAAATGATTCATATATAACTTATTGGCAGCTCGTTTAAAACTTAAATTGCCCTGTGGTATATTAAAAGTAAAGCCAGCATTTAATGGAAAATCCCAACTGGTTATGGCATGACTATTGTCAATTTTATATAGGCACTTTTTATAATCTTTAAAACCTGCAATATAAAATGTGCCATTAAACTCGGCTATAGGAAAATCGTAACCATCTTTTGCACCATTGCCAGTATTGGGTGTGTAAGGGTTAATAGCATAAGTACCATCAATTGCAAAACCAGTACTTAACGATATTTTTTTAAACCCAATAGAAGCAGTTGTGCTTGGCAAACCAACAACAGATGCTTGAAATGCGTAAGCTATCAAAATATGGGTGTTGCTAACATTAAAGTAATTAAAGTTAGAGAATGCAGTTTCTGTTGTTATTAATTCGGGTGTATTGCCATTGCTTCTATAATATTTCCAATTGGTAATAGATGACCCTGAATATGTATAAGTAGAAAAATAAACATTGCCATTTTTGGCATAAAATTTAAAGTTTTGAGCCAATAAACTTTCATTGCTAGGGGTAGTAAAAACAGCTGAAGTGCCTGATATTGTTCCATCTGTTTTATAAATTGTGCCACTAAAGCCTATGCCACTTGTACCTACAGCTTCTATATAAGTAAAATAAACGTTGTTGTTGGTTTTATACAATTGCAGCCCACCTAAATTTCCATTAAAAAGTTTAGGTGTTGCAAAGTTTACTACCAAAGCATTTGTAGTGCCAGCACTTGTGCCATCACTTACCATAAGTCTATATCCAGTAATATTAAAACTAGTTTGGCTGGGTATTGCTACATAGGTGAGCAGCATTTTACCATTAATCACATCAAAATAATCAATCTTGCATTCATAGCCAGTTTCTACACCTTGATAGGTTGTAGTACTTTGCTCAGTAATACGTGCAGTATCTTCTCTAAGAATATCTTTTACAAAAGTTGGCGTTGTTGCACCGCCGTCTATTTTATATAAACTAATTACTGCTGGTGAACCATTGCTCCTTAGCAAGTAATAAGCAGTTGTACCATCACTTGCAAATTTTAAAATAGATCCTGTGCCAATATTAGCATTAGGTATAACAACTGTTGGTGATTGTGAAAAAGTTGCATTGCCAATAAATACAACTAAAAGCATGAGGAGTAACTGTTTCTGCATATTTAAAAAATTTTTACAAAACTTGATGTTAAACATCAAGTAAGCAATACTCTATTTCGAGTATTTATTATTAAAAATGTGGTGTTACTTTTGTAACTATAATAAAAACTTGAGAAGATTTGTTTCATATATTGTATCGGCATTACTGTATATAAATGCTCAAAGCCAAACTACTAGCATTTTTAAAAACATTACCACCGCAAATGGTTTACCCAGCAATTACGTTTTTGGCACAACCGAAGATGAATTTGGTTTTTTGTGGGTCGCCACCGATAAAGGTTTGTGCAGATTTAATGGCAACACTTGGGAAGTTTTTGATACAGACAATGGCCTACCTGGCAATTATATAAACGCAGTTTTAAAAGATGCAAAAATTGGAGGCTTATGGCTAGGCATTAGCGAAAAGGGGCTTTATCATTTTAATACAACAACGTATGAAATTGAAAAAGTAAATACCAAAACCAATAAAGTACAAATAACACTTAACAACCAAAAACGTATTTGGCTACATACTATTTATGGAGACTATGAATTAAACGATAAGGGCATGTTTGAAACAAGTTATACCCGAGGCTATTATGAGAAAAATACATTTTTTAATTATAATATAGAACATAAAAAGTTAGATACTTTTATTTTCAATAATACAACACAGGTACAAAACAAGGAACACAAATATTATTTTCCAAAAATACAATTGGGAGTGGAATTAATTAACTTTCAAATACCCAAAACCCTTATAAATAATGGATGGATACTAAAAAACCATAATAGTAAAATAGAAATTTTACAATACCCTTTTTTTAAAAACAAAACGGCTAGTATTCATGCTATAAAAACTGATAGCACTTTATTCATTGCTCAAGTAAGTGGTGGCTTGTATGCCATTACTTCAAATAAAACTATAAGAAAATTTACAACAGCAGATGGATTGACCAGTGATGAAATAAATAATATATATAACGATGTTGATGGCAACTTATTAGTGAGTACTTTGGGTAAAGGCATTTTTATTTTACCTAAAAAACAGCAAAGTATTTTTAGCGTAAATGAAGATGCTATAACAGGTTTATCACAAGCAAATAATAAACCTTATTTTATTAGTGGCGGTAATTTATTTGTTATTTATAATAAGAAGATTGAAAAACTTGATGTTAATTTTAATAACGATAATCCACAACGTTGCTTGGTACAAGATAATGACGTTTTTTTGGGAAGCTTTAGTGGCATAAACCAATATAAAATTGCTAAAAACAGATTGTTATTTCAGCAGCAATTTCCATTTACTGGTGGGGTAAGTAATATAATTCCTTGGCTTAATAATACTATACTAGCAAGTAGTTATGGCAGAGGCTTAATTTATATACATCCTAAAAATAAACAGCTGAATATTTACAATAATTTACCCTTTAACAATATTGAAAATATAATACCAATAAGCAACAATAGAATTGCAGCTATTTCTTTTGAAGATGGCTTTTTTACACTAGATTCTAACCTAAAAGTTTTACAACACTTTACTAAAGCTAATGGCTTACCTACCAATTATATAACACATGTATATGCTACCAAAAACAAATTATTGGTTGGAACAAAGCTTGGATTGGTATTTATAAACGATAATAATAAAATTGAGAAGGTTTTAAATAGCAGCAATGGTTTTATAGGCAATTCCATTTCACTAATTTTTGAAGATAATAAAAATCAAATTTGGGTAGTAAGTAATTCACATATTCATTTACTTGAAAATAATTATTTAAGAGCTATAGGTAGTTTATTACCCAACAAATTGCCCAATAAAAATATCACCAATGCCATTTTTATTAAAGCAACACAGCAACTTTTTGTGTGTATACAAAATGAAATTACAAATGTGGATATGGTAAATTTTATTGCCAATACTAAAGTATCTAATGCTTGCATATTAGGCATCAATATCGATGGTACTGTAATTGGCAATTTTAATAAGCCCTTTAAAATACCCTATACACACTCCAAACTTAATTTTTTGTTTAAGCCGCTTAACAATACATTAGTGCAGCAGCAACATATTTACTACAAACTAAACAATCAAAATTGGCAAATACTTAGTAACAATAATATACTCACCTTTCAAAATTTAAGAACAGGAAAGTATAGTTTGCATATAAAAACAATTAATGAAGATGGTTATGAATCTGCAACCACAACAGTTGCAATATTTTATGTTAAAAGCCCTTGGTGGCAGCAATGGTGGTTTTTTTTGTTGATTGCAATAACTATTGCTGTTTTTGTTTGGAAAATTACATCGTTTATAAATAAAAAAAAGTACTACAGAAAACTACTTCTAGAAAAAGAAATACATGCCGAAAGAACAAGGATAAGTCGAGATTTACACGATAATATTGGCGTTTATACAACAGCACTTATTGCAAATGTAGAAAGCCTAAAACAAAAAGAAAATAGCTTACCCGAACTTGCTAATATTAATGCCAATGCACAAGAAATAATGGCGTCGCTTAGAGAAACTATTTGGGTGTTAAACAAACCCCAAATTACAAGCCAAGAATTGTGCGACAACTTTACATCTTACTGCACTAAAATTACAGCCAACTTTAGCAACCTAAATTTTAGTAAAGAAGAGCATATTGAAAATAATGTAATTGTTAGACCATCAGTTGCCATACAGGCTTTAAAAATTTTACAAGAAGCTTTTCAAAACAGCATAAAACATGCCCAAGCTACAGAAGTACAATTTGAAGTTTTTTCTTCAAACAGCCAATTACAATTATTACTAACCGATAATGGTAAAGGCTTTAATACCAAAGAAAGCTACAAGGGCTATGGCTTAGAAAATATGCAATGGCGAGCCAATGAAGCCAACATAAACCTTACCATTTGCAGCAATAGTAACGGCACAAAAATTAGCCTATTAATATAATAAATACTCGCTTTTGAGTATTGGTTAATAGTTCACTACTAATAAAATTTGCAATATAATTTTTAGTATGAAAAAAAATGTTTTAACAATTGCATTGCTACTATTAAGTTGTATTTACATTAATGCACAAAGGCAATTTATAACCCTATGGGATACTAGAATTGAAGCAAAAACCAATAGTACTCAAATTGAATATATATGGATTCAAGAAAAATATAACAAACGTGATAAGTTTGATATTTACTGGGAAAAATATGATAATCCAAATGTAAAAGGAAAAGCATCTTTAAAACCAGATGAACGAATTATTAATTTACCCGAGCCTGGAATATATAAGTTAATATACAAGATACCAGAAATAGAAGATGATGTAATGAGGAAAGATTGGCAAAAGTATAATTTTGAAAGATGGATACCAAGTAAAGAAAGCTTTAGTGGTGTATATAGGCAATCGAGTTTTGAAAATGTAAAAGATGATGCATCAAAACTTATAGATGTGTTATACTGGAATACAATAGTAGAAGGTAAAAATTGGGTAGGGTTAAGCATTACCGCTGCTCATTTCTTTTATAAATGTGATAACTTGGATATTTCGGCAGAAGATAAGATTGAAATAAGTACTAATGCTACTGGTATGTTTGAAGGATGTAAAAAATTAAGGGGAAATTATTATTTTAAAAACTGGAAAGTTTATATTCAATATGGTAACAATATGTTTAAAGACTGTGAGCAATTTACAGATGCACCCATTGAGTATTGGGATATGTCAAATCTTATGTTAGCTGAAGATATGTTTAAAGGCTGTACAAAATTTAACAGACCCATTGGTTATTGGAACACAGAAAAACTGGTATTTATGCCAGGAATGTTTCATGGTGCAAAAAGTTTTAATCAAAACTTAAGTGGTTGGAACATGTATGCATTTCTTAAAAAAACTATGAATCGTGAAAGTCAAAATCAATATTACTTAGATAAAAATAAAAGGATACCTTACACCTATATGTTTGACACAGTAAATACAATGCCCGATAGTTATATGCCCCATATTAATGACAATTATACTGTATCTATTGTCGCAAAAGACTTGTGTGTAGAAACTTTACTTGCCATTCGAAAAAACTATAGCGATAATTGCAAGTCTGTAGAAAAATATCTTAAAATGTACAACGATGCTGTTGCTAGTAGCAGTGCAGCAGGCGAAAAGGAATACAAGAAAAATGTGTTTTCTTACTCAGATTATGCCATCACCAATTTAAAGGCATTACAAATGGAAATGGAAAAATGTAGCGTATTTAATAAACTATTTACTACTTATGCCAAAGAAATTCCAGATAAGATTAAAGAAATTGAACAGTTTAAAACAAATTTTGCCAGCTCTACTAAAGTAAACTTATTTAAAATTCTAATTGCTGGATTTGAAGGTGCTGTTGCCAATTATAGTAAGTAAATTTTAGATAATGTAACTTTTTTATATGCCTATACATATTGCCATTGTAGACGATAAGCCTTTAAACAGGCAAACCATTAAGCAAAAACTTCATGGCTACCATGAAATTGAAATACTATTTGAAGCAAAACATGGCGAAGATTTTTTAGAGCAAATGAAGGCAGTAACTGTAAAGCCTGAAGTTGTACTAATGGATTTAGAAATGCCCCAACAAAACGGCACAGAAACTATAAGCATTGCTAGTGCTGCTTATCCAAACACAAAATTTATTGTACTTACCATTTTTGAGGATAACGAAAAAATTTTTGAAGCCATAAAAGCTGGGGCCAATGGCTATTTGTTAAAAGAAGATTCTGCTGTAAATATTGTAGATGCCATTACCAATGTGCATGAGTATAATGGCATACCAATGAGTCCTATTATTGCACGAAAAGCTATGGAGCTACTAAAACAATTGCCAACAACAAGTATAACAAACGAAAATAATGATGCCAAAATAAATGAACTTTCTAGTAGAGAAATAGACGTACTAAAAGAACTAAGCACTGGAAAAAATTATAAAGCTATTGGCGAAACTTTATTTATAAGTCCAATGACTGTAAGAAAACATGTAAGCAATATTTACACCAAACTTCATATAAGTAGTAAAGCACAATTGATTAATATCGCACATAAAAAAAAGTGGCTCTAGCCTAATAGATAAAATTATTAGAAACCAAAGAAGGTGTCCTAAAGTAAAATGATGTTTATACTACTAACTATATAAAAATTCATACTCATTTTAACCTCACCTAATATAAAGAGGCTGTCTCGGAATTTTTAGACAGCCTCTAACTAATGTTAAAATAACCAATAAATGTTTACAATTTCACAAACTTATGAACCGTTGTTGTGCATCCATTTTCGCAAACAGCTTTTACAAAATAATTACCACTACTTAATTGTGAAATATTAAGGTTCACATTGTTTGATCCTGTAGCAATATTAACTTGTTGGCTTTGTACTACTTTACCTTGCAAATCGGTTACTATCAATTGCACTTTTTCGTTATTTGGTGCATTTAATTGTATAGTTAATTGATTGTTGGCAGGGTTTGGATACAATCCTTCAATGTCTAACTTAGTTACATTTTTACCTCTAATTGCAACTATGTTGGATAATGTAGTTTTACCATTTTTATCCTCTTGTTTTAAGCGATAGAAATTATTTCCTACAAATGGTTTTTCATCTACAAAGTCATAATCTACTTTGCTTGAGCTATTACCATTTAAAGCTTTAGATGCTAGATAGCCTATTGTGCTAAATTTAGAACCATCGGCACTACGCTCAATATGAAATCCTTTATTGTTAGTTTCATTGGTTGTGGTAAATCTTAACTTATTAATAGCTCCCTCTTTTGTACCACTAAACTGCAATAAATTTACTGGCAATGGTGTACAACCTGGTGTGTTATCTACAGTTGCCACAACGGCTGTTCTTGCACTTTCACAGCCAAAACCTATGAAAGGTAACATTATTCCTTGGTTTGTTGTACCAATAGTTAGATTAACAATTTCAAAATCTGATAAATTGTTATTATCTGTGTTTCCCTTTTTTGATAATGATTGTGTTGAAGCAACTGTAGAAATATCTATACCATTACCAGACCATTGTGTTCCAATAGAATAACTCGTGCCTCCAAGTGAAACGTTCATACCTGCAATACTTGATGCTGACCAGTTAAAGAAAACAGCATCTTTTATTATATTATTATTATCTACCAAAATTACCCAACCAGTAAATGAAGAAGCTGCACCTGGATTCCATAAAATATTTGATCCCCAGTAATTTGGTCCTGCTGCGTTATCTGTCCAGGTTAAAATAGCATTTGGAGCCAAACTTCCAGAAAGTGTGGCAACGTTTGCATTTACTGCATTAATATTTGCATAATCGTTACTAAGATAAACTTTCCAACCAGTTACATCTATAGAAGTTGGGGAAACATTTTGAATTTCAAATCTATCATTATCACCTAAATCTATTTCTGTTATTTGTAT
>JBMLOR010000104.1:0-1004 GCA_049242865.1 Chitinophagaceae bacterium
TAAAATCTTGATATTCATCTGCAGTTTTTCCTGCATCACCTAATAAATACACAGCTCCATCTTTTTCAAAAACATTGTTTATTTTCCATTGAGAAAGTGGTGCAGTAATGGTTATTTGATGTTTAGTTTCAAAAGTTGTTCCATCAATTCTTATATACTCGTATTGATTTGCTGGATTAACTTTAATAGTTGATTTTTTGTAGTTGATAGGCAAGGTAACAAACACATAATCAAATTTGCCTGGTGCCATTTCTATTTCTTTGGCATACATAATACATTGATAATCGAAAGTAAATGCTTTATCGTTTACCACATTAGCATCACCATCGTATTTTCTAAAAATTAAATGCTGCTTAGTAACATCAGCATTTACGCCACTTGTTAGAAATAAAATATGTCCACCATTTGGTATTGCATGATTAAATTGAGGAATCCATCGCTGGCCTTTTTCTTCTTTTGCAGGCTTGTTATCTATTTTAAACACTGCAGCATTTTCAAAGCAATTATCTGGTCCAAATTTTCCAGATTCGCCACCAACCTTAATTCCAATACTTGCATTGCCAATTTTAAAACCACCCAAATTAGCTAAACCAGTTACAATTTTCGTACCCATGTAGCTGTTGTCTATTTGCCCACTTGGTTGTGCTACTCCACTTAAAATTGTACCCATTCCACCAGCTACAATTGTGGTAAATTTTTTACCATACACAAACTCGTTGTTCTTAATAGCATCGAATGTATTTGCATAAGATTTTGATTCGGTACTTTGATAATTAAATCCATTATCAAATAGCAACTTATCAACCTTCCAAGCCAAACCATTAAAGGTTGTGGTTGTCATTGAACCTATGGTTGATTTATCAATATCGCAAGAAGCGGCTGAGAATTTTACAAATATTTTTTTAGATGAACTATCTACACCAGCATCAATAATCTTCCAGTTTTTATGTTTGTTTACACTTTCAAGGTCTAAACTTTTGGTAGCAAAGTTTATTTGAGCATTT
>JBMLOR010000105.1:0-13319 GCA_049242865.1 Chitinophagaceae bacterium
TCGAAAGTTTTAAAAGCAGCAACCGAATGTATAAAAATTGCTGGTTGGGTAACTTTAGTTTGCTTTAGTTCTTCATCAGTACCGTTAAACATGGTATTTGCAATATCAAAACCTAAAACATCGTTAGCTTCTTCAAACAAATTTTTGGCCATTACATTATTGTCGTAAAGGTTTTTACCCATGCCTGTAAATTGTGCCCCTTGTCCAGGAAATATGTATGCTTTTTTCATTAATCTAGATTATAATTTTATAAGTGTTCAAAAGTAAGATTTGAGTAAAAAATTGCGTGCAAAATTTATTAACACATAAAATTTGCACGCATAAATTAAACGTTACGGCACAATAATTGTTATTTTGTAATCAAAAAAATAAACATGAAGAAAATATTTGCTTTGGTGCTATTGGCAGTTTCATCATTAATAGCATGCCATAAAAATGCATTCACAGGTAGAAGCCAATTTTCATTAATTCCTGAATCTGAAATACAAGGAATGGCATTTTCTCAATACCAACAATTTATCTCCACCAACAAAGTTTTAAATCCTGCTAATAATCAAAATGCTGCTATGGTAAAACGTGTAGCTGAAAGGTTAATTACTGCTATTACACAATATGCCACTGAAAAAGGATTTGCCAACGAGTTAGCTAACTATAAATGGGAAGTTAATTTGGTTGATGATAAAAGTGTTAATGCTTGGTGTATGCCAGGTGGTAAAATTGTTGTTTATACAGGTATTTTACCAGTAACTCAAAATGAAACTGCTTTAGCAATAGTTATGGGACACGAAATTGTACATGCTTTAGCAAAACACGGCAGTGAAAGAATGAATCAAGGTTTGATACAACAATTTGGTGGAATGGCTTTACAAGCTGCAATGGCCAACAAACCCCAAGAAACACAAATGTTATTTAACCAAGCGTATGGTATTGGTACAACTGTTGGGGTAATGTTACCTTTTGGAAGAAAAAATGAATTAGAAGCTGATAAATTTGGTTTAATGTATGCTGCTTTAGCTGGCTACGACCCTAGAGAAGCTATAAACTTTTGGAGAAGAATGAGCCAAGTTGGTGGTGGGCAAAAACCTCCTGAATTTTTAAGTACACACCCTAGCGATGAAAGAAGAATTGCCGATTTAAATGCAATTATGCCAGAGGTTTTACAAAATTATTATAGACCAAGAAAGTAGATATTCTGTTATTACCATGTAAAGCAGTTGCCGTGGCAACTGCTTTTTTATGCCATCAAAGCACAACTTAATTGTATGTTTGCAGTAATTTATGGAAAAAAACTTTATAGACTATATTAGAATTTTCGCAAAAAGTGGTCATGGTGGTGCTGGTTGTAAACATTTTGCACGAACAAAATATAATCCTACAGCAGGGCCTGATGGTGGTGATGGTGGACGTGGTGGTCATATAATTTTAAAGGGTAATGCACAATTGTGGACTTTACTACACTTAAGATATTATAAAAATGTATTGGCCGAAAATGGCGAAAAAGGGATGAAAAATAAAATGAGTGGGCGTGATGGGAAAGATGTAATTATTGAAGTACCATTGGGAACCATTGCAAGAGATGAAGAAACTGGTGAAAAACAAGTTGAAATATTAGAAGATGGACAAGAAGTAATTTGGATTAAAGGTGGTAGAGGTGGTTTAGGCAATCACAATTTTGCAACACCAACCAATCAAGTACCTGAATATGCACAACCTGGTGAAACAGGAATTGAAGGCTGGAAAACTCTTGAACTAAAAGTTTTGGCCGATGTGGGTTTAGTTGGCTTTCCTAATGCAGGCAAAAGCACTTTACTAAGTGTAATTACTGCTGCAAAACCAAAAATTGCAGATTATGCTTTTACTACTTTAATTCCTCAACTTGGCATGGTGGAATATAGAGACCATAAAAGTTTTTGCATAGCCGATTTACCAGGAATTATTGAAGGAGCTGCTGAAGGAAAAGGTTTGGGGCATCGTTTTTTAAGACATATTGAACGTAACAGTGTGTTGCTTTTTGTAATTCCTGCAGATAGTAAAAATCATAAGGAAGAGTTTGAGGTTTTATACAATGAATTAGAACAGTACAATCCAGAATTATTACAAAAAGAATTTTTAATTGCTATAAGCAAAGACGATATGCTCGACGATGAATTAAGAGAAGAAATAAGCAATGAATTACCGAGCCACATTCCTCATATATTTTTTAGTGCTGTGCAACAAAAAGGGTTACAAACTTTAAAAGATAAACTTTGGGAAATGCTTAATAAATCAATTTAGCCCTCACTTTGCTGATATAAAGTTGCGATTTTTTTTATCAAATTTACTCTTTGCTCAACCGAAAGATTGTTCAACTTTTTAATTTGTTCTATTTCGCTAATTTTTTGTTTAAAATGATTGTTGCTCGATGAAAACTTTACAATAATTTTTTCAAACTGTTGTTTAAAATTAGGATGAGCAATATCTAAAAGTGTATCATTATTTTTTGGCCAATTGATGTAATAATGTGTTACTATGTTTGGCAAACTACTTTTTGCATCTTTAACATATTCATTACTACTAAACATTTGAATGCTAAAGTTTTTTGGTGTGATTAATTTTACAAAACTTCTTTTGGGTTTTGTATTTCCCAACAAATTTATTTGACCACTATAAGGCTCAATAAATTTTAAATAATACATTACTTCGTCTACTTCGTAATAAGCAATAGAATGTATGGGCAATTCAATTTGTTTTCTTTCTTTAGGAAGATGAATGGTGGCTAAACTATTTACATCGTTTGTTGAGTTTAATGATAAATAACCAAAATGAGTAGTATTGTCATTTAAATTTACTTGAGCACGAATATTTAATAAGTTATTAGCACTATGAAACTTAGAAGATGGTACTTCAAAAGCAGTAACACAACTCTGTGCAAACAATATGCAACATATTAAACCAAAAAAAAACTTATTTGTGTATAGTTTTTGGCAAAGCATTGTTATAAATTAATGCAAATAAAACAAACCAATTGAATGATTTGTTTAATAAAATTCAACTTTTATGAAAAATAAATTGAATGTTTCTTAATTATTCAATAAACCTTTAACAATACTTGCCTTGTGGGTTACATCGGCAATATCATGACCCAAGATAGTAATATGCCCCATTTTTCGTCCTGGCTTCACAGTTTTTTTTCCGTACCAATGCACAAAAGTTTTGGTTTGCTTTAGTACTTCATTCATCCAACTAGTATTTGGCTCTCCATGTTCATTTTCAGTACCTACAATATTTACAATCGCACTTGGCATTTTTGCTTGAGTATCTCCTAATGGATAATCTAAAAGAATACGAATTAGCATATCAAATTGACTGCAATAATTTGCTTCAATGGTATGATGTCCACTATTATGTACTCGTGGTGCTGTTTCATTTACCCAAACTTCGCCATGCTTATCAATAAACATCTCAATTGCAAAAACACCAGGACTATTAAATAATTGTGCCAATTTAAAAGCAATTGCTTCGGCAGTAAACAATATTTTTTCTTCTAATTTTATAGGAGAAATTTGGTAATCCAATAGATTTAAATAAGGATTAACAACCATTAACACAGGAGGAAATACTACAATTTTTTTGGCAGTATCCATTGCAACCATGATAGCAATTTCTTTATCAATTTCTACTTTTTTTTCCAATACACTAGGTTCGTTGAAGGCTGTAGAGAAGTCATTACTAGTTTCTATTACCTGAACCCCTTTACCATCGTACCCACCCTCTCCTATTTTATGTACTGCTGGAAACAAATTTTCATGGTTCACAAGTTCTTGTTGTGAGTTGGTTACCACAAATTCTGGAGAAGGAATTTGATGTTCTTTATAGAATTGCTTTTGTGAAATTTTATTTTTAATGGTTTTAATCACTGCAACTTTTGGTATTATGTTTAACCCTTCGTTTTCGAGTTGTTCAAGTGCTTGAATATTAACATTTTCAATTTCAATGGTAAGCACATCTACAAGCTTTCCAAAAGCTACAACATCATTAAAATTAGTAATACTGCCTTTTATAAAATGATGACATAAACTAGCTGATGGGCAATTAACATCATCTTCTAAAACAAAAGTAGTACAAGGATAATTTGCAGCAGCCTGTAACAACATTTTACCAAGCTGACCACCTCCTAAAATTCCTATTTTTTTCATAGAATATATGGTTGATTATTTTAATAGATTTTTTGCATTTTTATAACTTAATTTATTTTTAATGGTAGCTTTTTCCATTAAAAAATAAGTAGTATTTACCCTAGCAGCTGTTTTTAAAACAGTAGCATCGCAAACCAAATAATTAACATCATTATTATTAATTTGTTGTGAAATTTTTGGCGAGCTAGATACTATAAATACTGGAATGTTATTTTTGGTAAATAGCGTTAAAATTTCGTCTGAAACTTGAATTTTCAAATTTTCATCCACCTTATTTACAACAATTAATACATATTTTTCTTTGTTAAAAATAGCATTTGTAGTATCATTTCCATTTAATGAAAACAGCGTAAAATCTTTAATTTTTGGTTCTGCATTTCCCTTTCTTACTACTTTATCCATCCTACTTTCTAACACATAAGTGCTATCAAAGTTTTCCGGAAAATTATCGCCAACAATTTCTACTTTTTTACCATTAGTGTTATATATAGAAATTGCTACTATACTGTCAGGAACTGCACCTAAAGGAACTTGCATTTGCTCTAAAATATTATTACCTTTTTTGTAAGGAAGACAATCTGCAAAAGGCAAATTTTGCAATACATAAAATTGTAACAACAAAGTTGATAATAAACTAAAAGACACCAAAACAGCACTAAGTGCAGTTTTAAAAGTTTGTACAATATACTTTTGATTTAATAATATTACAATTGCAAGAACTAATAAAAGAATATCTTTTGCAAATGTTTGTTGTGGCGTAAGTGGAACACAATCACCAAAACAGCCACAAGCTTTTATTTTTCCACTGTATAAAACGTAATAGGTAAGAAAAGTAAAAAAAGAAATTAGCAACAATAAAACCCATGAAACCATTTTTTTTTGCCAACCAATTATCAAAGCAAATCCAACAACAACCTCCAACACATTCATTGCAATTGCTGCTAATAAAGTATAATTATGTAAACCATGCAAACCCCATGCTTCAAAAAACTCTTGCATTTTATAGCTTAAACCTAAGGGGTCATTGGCTTTAATTAAACCGCTGAAAATAAAAAGCAATCCTACAAACCATCTAATTATTGAAATTAAAATTTGCATTATATATTTTATTTACAAATAAAAAAAAATGATTGACTTAAAGCTTAAACGTGTATAAAATGTAGTTAAATTTTTATTAAAGAATAAAATGTAATCATTCTTGCATTACATTTATTTTCTAAATAATTTAAAATGAAAAAAATTTTCGCAACATTGCTATCATTTGCAATTTTAGGCTTAAGTGTACAAGCACAAACTAAACAAGAAGTAAAGAAAGCTGCAACGCCAGCAAAAACTACAGCACCTGCAGCAACACCAGCAAAAAAAGCTGCTCCAACAAAAGCAGATGGCACACCTGATATGCGTTATAAAGCAAATCAAAAAGCTGCAACACCAGCAAAACCAGCAGGTCCAACAAAAGCAGACGGCACACCTGATATGCGTTATAAAGCAAATCAAAAAGCTGCAACACCAGCAACCCCTAAAAAGAAAGGATAACTTATAAAAAAAGCCTCATAAAATGAGGCTTTTTTTATTGTTTAATATCAGCGTTAACCATTGGGAATTCTACAAAAAAAGTTGTACCATTAGTTGAGGTTTCAAACCAAATTTTCCCATTGGCATTTTCTACAATTCCTTTACACATAGCAAGTCCTAACCCAGTACCAGAAGATTTAGTTGTAAAATTGGGTTTAAAAATGTTTTGTATACTTTCATTAGGAATTCCAGCTCCCGAATCACAAACACTTATAATAACTGAGTTGGCAACCACTACCTGCTGTATTAATATTTGTGCTGTAGAACGCTCATTTGCTTCACAAGCTTCAACAGCATTTTTTACTAAGTTGGTGAATAATCTTTTAATCTGCAATTTATCGGCAAAAACAAGTGTGTCATTATTTGTGAGAGAAAAAGTAAATTTTATGGTGGTGTATCCTTTATAAAGTTCCTGCAATTGCAATAAAATTTCTTTTATTTCAAACTTCATTGGATTAATACTTGTAATGCTAGCAAACTGCGAAAAATCGTTAGCTATTTTGGCCAACTGATCTATTTGCTGCACTAAGTTTACTACAACCTTTTTAGTTAATTCTTCTGCATTTTGTGGTTGCTGCTTTATTTGATATTGCAAATGTTGAATGCTTAGTTTCATGGGCGTAAGTGGATTTTTAATTTCATGAGCTACTTGCTTTGCCATTTCTTTCCAAGCCCCTTCCCTTTCATTTAAGGCTAAAACTTTTGCACTTTCAGAAAGCTTGATAACCATTTTATTATACTGATTTACTAATGCTCCTATTTCATCATTTCGTTTCCATTCAATGGTTTCATTAACTTCATTAAGATTTATTTTATTCATTTTTGATCCAATAATGGTTAAACTTTTTGTAAGCTGATTGGCAAAATAATACACCACATTAAATATGATTATAAAAAACAATGCACTTAAATTAACTAAGGTGGCTATTAAACCTGAGGTTTCTTGCTGCAAGTAAGCTTCTACTTTTTCAAATGGTAGCCTTAAATAACCAACACAAACATTATTTTTTAGTATGGAATAATAAACCGATTTAAAACTTATACCTCCAACATTTTCGTTGACCAACTTAAACATTGGCTTCAATTTTCTAAAATCGTTCAATACTTGTACATTTATTAATTGTGGCACGCTACTTAAACTATCTTTTTTTACTTTAAAATCGCTAATCATTATTCCACTAGTATCATAAAATGTAATGGTTGAAGCATTTTTTAATTCTAATAATAATTTAGAATCTGCAATGGTATCAAAGCTATTTAAAGTGTTATTCACTAAATAAGATTGAATAATATTGGACGATTGCTTACCCGTTGTGATTAACTTATCTTCAATTCCTTTTTCAAAATTTGTAATAAAGTATCTGATTGTAAAAATTGCCAAAACAATATAAATACCAATAGTTGCAAATAAAACAATGGTTAAAATTTTTGATCGTATGGTAAACTTAAAATACTCCTTATACTTCTCTCTATTAAAATAGAATAATTTTGGAGTAACCACAATTAAAAAAGACATCAACAAAAACGATACTACAAAATAGTTAAAGAGTGTAATTAACAATAAAATAGAAGTATCCTCTTTAACCAAAAAAATACTTATTCCATCTTTATCATAATTTGTAACTGACAGTTTACTTGAAAGTGGACGAATAACATAATTTTTATTTTGTATTGCTGGGTAAGGATAATTTCCAAAATTATAAATCAAGGTATCTTTATGATAAACCCCAATATCATAAACGTTTTCGTAACTTTTACATTGCTGAATAAATTCATTTTCAATACCATATAATGTATGAATTCGCTCAGCGGTTTTATTTTGCAGAACTTGCTCTAAACTTTTTATTTGATTTTGAATTACTATACTACATGATATTGCAAAAAACAAAATGGAAGTTAGTAGTAAGCTAAACGTTTTATCAATTATTGATTGTTTAAACCACTTTGAATTTAAAATTGCAATACCAATAATTAACCAAAGCAATAACCATAAGTAAAAAGAATAGTTTGAAGGTGTGAATATAATTAAAATTACACACGATGCTATGATACAAATTGCTTGAAAAACAAAACCAATGGATTGCTTAGCAAAGTGAAGAAAAAATAAATTGATGATTCTAAGAAACAAAAAAACTAACCCACACAGTGTTGTTAAAGCTGCAAGTGTAAAACGATTTAAACTATAAAACTCCAAAGCATTTAAAGGAATTTGAGCATCTAACACTAACGACTGCAATATTCGTATTAAAATAGTTGTAAGATAACAAAACAATAAAATTTGAACAAAACCTACAGTTTTAGGAAATGCAGCTTGAATTGATTTTACTTTTTGAAAGTTATGGTATCTTAAAAAAGTAAAAATCCAACTTACAAAATAAATATTAAGCAACAAATCGCCAAGCGATTTATTGATTTTATTTGAAGCATAAATTGATGGATCGAATAATGCAAGTTTTGAAACATCTAATGGAAATGAAAATTCATAAAAGCAAATTCTTATTAAAGCTAATACAAATAACAATACAAAAAAACCTTTTGAAAAGCTGCATTTTTTTGAAATTTCTTGGGTAACTAAATGCAGAAATACAAAAAAGAAAATGAAGGCAATTAATCCTAAAACAATTGTATAATTATTATACTGATTACTAGTTGCTGAATAGTTTTTGTTGAGATAAACATTAAATTTACTTTGTAACTTATAAGAAATTTTAGATGGTAATGTATCTATATAAAAGAGCTTATCATGTTGCTCAAAATGAAGGATACGAGGTGATATGTAATTGTTTTGAAGTGGAAATATTATTTGAACTGTTTCATCTTTATCTCTAAAATATCGTTGATATACCTCTGAAATATTGCCATCATGATTAATTATAAAACTAGTATCAATTTTCTTACCAATTAAGTTTAACGCATAAGTAAAACTATTGCTACTATAATACTTAATAGAGTTGCCAACAGCATCAACCTTAGTAACAAACACCCCAATATCTTTATATTTAAGTATATCAAGTGCACCATGATTATTAAAAACATGATCGATTATTGTCTGTTGATTTTTATAATAATCATTATACTTTAAACCAACATTGTTAACATCGAGTTTTGAAGAAATAATTTTGTGTGCAATAAAAGCTGCTGAATAAAAAAATAGAAATGCTAGCAACAACCAACTATACTTTTTTACTATCGTAAGGGGTGTGTGCATTTTATGAAGTTTGCTTTTTAACCAAATTCCAAATGGCATCCATTTCTGCCAAGCTCAAATCACTTAAATCTTTATTCAAGTTTTTGGCATGAGACTCCATTTTAGTAAATCGATTTATAAACTTTTGATTCACTTTATTTAATGCAAGTTCTGCATCTACCCCAATAAACCTACTATAATTAATCAAACTAAACAAAACATCTCCAAATTCTTCTTCAATATGTTGTTGATTATTAGTTTGTAAGGCTTGTTGCAGCTCATCAATCTCTTCATTAACTTTTGCAAAAACATCCTCTTTATTATCCCATTCAAAACCTACAGTTTTTGCTTTTTCTTGAATTTTAATTGCTTTTTGAATGGCAGGCAAAGCTCTCGGGAAACCATCAAAAATATACTTTCGTTCTTTTTCTTGTTGTTTTATTGCTTCCCAATTTTGTTTTACTTGTTCACTATTCTCTACTTCCACATCACCATAAATATGTGGGTGACGGCGAATTAATTTCTCACAAATTGTTTCTAATACATCGTTCAAGTAAAAATTATTTTGTTCGCTAGCAATTTTGGTATAAAATAAAATGTGCAAAATCAAATCACCCAACTCTTCTTTAATATTATCCCAATCGTTGTTATCAATTCCATCAATTAACTCATAGGTTTCTTCTAAGGTCATGTTTCGTAACGTATGAATGGTTTGCTTTTTATCCCAAGGACATTTCTCCCTCAGGTCATCCATAATGTTTACAAGTTTTTCAAAACTAATTAAGTATGACTTTGACATAATTTAATGAATGTTTAAGGCAGCAATCATTGAAAAAATAACAACCAAAATTGCTATTATAAAAAAGTTGATGATGGCTAAAAAGAACAATTTAAGGATTGTTTTAACTCTCGACTGTTGATAAAAGTTTTTGAAAGATTTATAAAAAATCAGAACATGTAATAAAATTAGGAACCCTTTTCCTACATGTATATTAATTAAACGGATGGCAGGTGAAAGTAATAAATTCAATAGCATTAAAATAAAAAAGCTACAAAAAAGATGTATACTAAAAACAACATGATTTACATAAAATAATTGCTTATTACGAACATACAACAACATCAGTGATAATGAAAAGAATGGCAAATAAACAAATAGCATTTGAGGGAACTTATGAAAGAAAGAATCCAAAATCTTTGAAGTAGCATCTGCTTGTGTTAAACCTTTTGTAACTTCTCTTGCAGCTAAATTCTTGTGCTGAAAATATCTCTGTATAAAATTGTCTCTGTCTTTTGAGTTAAGTATTGCTTGTATACTATCATACTGACTAATATTACTATAACTTGTATCTGAAAAGTTAATAAATTCAACATACATACTCGAATATTTCTTTAAATCCAATTTCTTTACATAGCTCGAATCTTTTGTAATTAATATAGAATCCTGCTCAGTTTCTTGCAAAAGTGATTTCAACTCGTTAGTTATGTACTTGCTTGTTTTTTTGCTCAACTTCACTTTAAGATAATCCTTTATTTCTCTTAATTTCTCGTAAGATTCTTTTACAGAAAGAGATTTTTGCTTTTTATCATTTCCATTGTTCATTTTAATCAAATCTTCCTGTTTATAAAAAAAATTAAAGAATATCAAAAAAAACACTGCCGATGTAAACACATAAAGCCTGATAGGATGCAAATAAGTTGTTCTTCTACCATTTATATATTCTCTTGTTAAAAATCCTGGCCTTAATAATAAATAACGTATAGTTCTAAAAAACTTTCCATCGTAATGAAAAATGTCTGCCACAAAATGACCTGCCAAGTGCCAAAAACTTTCTTTTGTTTCAATATTCTCCTGCCCACAAACATGGCAAAATCTACCATAGGTGGCAGCATTACAGTTTAAACAAATTTTTTCGTCACGCTCTTTTAAATGACTCATTTAAAAAATTTTATTCAAAATAAATGTCTAAAAAATATAAAACACAATTTATTTGCAGTTTGGCAATAAAATTGCAAACTAATTGTTGTAACCTAAATAAAATGATGAAGAAATTAAGCTCCCTTGTTGTATTAAGTTGTTTGGTGTTTAGTATATCTAAAGCACAATTTTATTATAACGATATATATGCCAAAAAACTAATTAATCAACAAATGAAATTGTTTAAAACAAATGCAGTTAAAACAATTAGTGTAAAAAAATTAGATACGGATAATGAAACCACAAATGATTTTTCAATTACAAAAAACATAGATGAGCAGTATAAAAACATTTCAACAATTAGTACAATTTATGGCAATGCTTTTGCTAGCAAAGCCCAATACAATAACTTATTATTAATAAATACTTCAGAAGAAAAAAGAAATATTTTTCAAACAACAAGTTTTACTTACAATAATCAAAATTTATCAATTGTATTAACCGAAACTTTTGATAGTACTGTTAACGAATCAATGTTTGAAGAGCATAAATATATTTACAACGCTAAGGGTGTAGTGTTGCAAATGCTAAAAGTTAAAAACGAAACAGATACCATGCTTGTAAATTTTAAAGCCGATGAACAAGGCAATATTATTGAAGAAGAATGGTTACAAGCAGGTAGAAAAATTGAAACGTATTATTACTACTACAACGAAAAAAATCAACTTACAGATGTTGTTAGATTTAATAAAAAGCAAGGGAAACTTTTGCCTGAAATGTTGTTTGAGTACAATGAAAACGGACAACTATACAAGTTTTTTGAAATTCCTTACGGAAGCAGCAATTACAATGTTTGGGCCTATTTTTATTTACCAAATGGGTTAAAAGACAAAGAATTGTTGTACAACAAATCAATGGAATTACAAGGCAAATTAATATACAGTTATACGTATCAATAGTTTTTTACGATACCCATTATTTTGAATTATTATTTAGTTGCTGCTGTTACTATCGTCTGTAGTTTCGTTAATAGAACTAGCGTCGGCACTTAACTTAGTTTTTACTTCTACAATTTTATCTTGAATTTCATTAATAGAATTAGTTAGTTCTTGAAGCTTAATAGGTAATGTTTCAATGTTTTTATTTATATCGACTAATTTTTGTTGCAACACAATAATGTCGGCATCAAGGGCTTTAACTTTTTCATTTTTTTCAGCAATCCATTCTTCTACTTTTGTTTTAAAACTATCCGTCCATGCTGTTTCAAGTTTTTGCTCTAAATCCTTAATTTGCTCGTGTATTTTCTTTAAATAATCTTGTTGTGCAACTAACCTTTGCTTAAACCTTTCAGCAAATTGTTGTTGATTTTTTAAGTAATCTTCTTGCTTGTTTTTATAGCTTAGCTGATTTTCTAACCTTTTTTCAAGCATCTGCAAAAAATCTTGTTGTTTTTTAGTCCATTCCTTTCTTTTTTCGGCCCATTCTTGCTGCTTTATTTCCCACTCTTGTTGCTTTTGTTGTTGTTCAATTTTATGTTGTTCCCAAGCTTGGTTTAAATCTTGTTTTAATGCATCAATATTTGCAAAAATTTGTGATTTATGTTCTCGCAAAATATTGTCTTTATTAGTGGCAACAAAATTTCTAACATCATTTATAGTTTCGCTTCTGCTTTTTAATGCCAACCTAATTTCATCAGGCTTTTCAACCAAAAACCATTTAATGTTTAAAAAAGTATGATCACTGTTGTTTAAAAAATCGTTTAGCTTAGTTACATAATTTCTAAGATTTTCAGCAGTTTCAGAAGGATGACATGTATTAACAACTACACAAATTTTTTCTGTAATTTCTAAAGATTGGGAAGCAATTTTAGAGCGTTCATCTCTTTCTTTTTCCATCACCTCATCTTCTTTTGCTTTAAGTAAATTTCTAGCATTGCTATAGTTATCCCAAGCAGTTGTTCTTCGTTCTTTAGTTAGCCATCTATGCTGTTTAAAATACTCATATATTTCGTTAGCAGCAATTTTTAAAGCCTTAATGTTATCTTTAGACAAGTCATTACTAGCCAAAGCTAAATTTGTGGCATCACAAAAGCTTTTCACCTTGTTTTCAGCATCACCTGTAAAAGAGGCATTAGATTGTTCAACTTCTATGTCTTTTTGCTGCAAGGTTGTTACAAGCTTGTTGTAATTATCAATTAATTCAGTTTTTTGTAGTTCATTTTCAAACTGAGTTGCTTTAAGGTTTTCGTCAATTTCTTTTTTTCTATTCCAAATATCTCTACTATTAAAAGTTGAATTACCTAGCTCCTGTATAAGATTACTAAAACTATCTATTTTCTTGCCAATTTCTATACCTGTCATCTTTGTTTATTATGTTACAAATTTGGAGAATTTTAAAACAGCTTGCAACAATTATATTAAAAAAATGTAATAAAACATTGGCCATTATTTTAAAATTTCATGCC
>JBMLOR010000106.1:0-2238 GCA_049242865.1 Chitinophagaceae bacterium
AGTAAATGGGAAACCAATGAGTGAGATTATTTACAAAAAATACCAAGCTAGTAAACGGAAAAAATAGAGGTAAAATGCTTTATTTCCAGCAACTTATCTTTAGTACCTTATGGTATACCTAATAGTGTACAAATAAAAAAGTAAAGTTGTACTCAAAAAAAGAAAAAATATATATTTATTAATGCCTCAAGAGAACTACAATATACTTGATATTTTCACAACGTATAAGCAATATCAAAGTTGCCACAACGTACTTTCTGAGGCGTTCTAAGGAAACAATTTTCTAGAATTACATCCAAAACTTACGTTAATTATTAATAACTATTTTTTGCCTAAATACTTGATTGTTTTGTAATAGTTGAATAAAATAAAAACCATTTGTAAGCTTATCAATAGCAATTTTATTTATGCCATCAGTTGCTGTTTGTGTTAAAACTTGTTTTCCATTTAGTGTATATAAACCAAGTGTTGCTTGTTTGCTATTGCCTTTTGCTACAACAATTGTAAGTATATCTTTTGCAGGATTGTTCATAATTTTTAGTTTATTAGTTGCTTCTACTTGCACAAAAAGTATTTTACTGTAACTGTATTTTCCATCTACATCAACTTGTTTTATTCTATAATGATTAGTGTATTGGGGATTTTCATCAAAAAATAAATATGCAGCTCCATTGCTCTGTTGCTTACTACTTACTTTGCCAATTGTAGCAAAGTTTTTACCATCATCGCTGCGTTGAATTTCGAAATAATTATTGTTTACTTCGGTTAAGGTTTGCCAATTTAGTACAACAGTTTTGTTTGTAGTGGTTGCTGTAAAATCTTTGTAAGTTACAGGTTGTATAATACAGGGGTTTAAAGAGCCTCTTGTTGCAGTTAAAATAGTAGCAGTTGAGTTATCTAATCTTCCACAAAAATTTAAGCTACTGTTTGCAGGGGTTAATTCGCTTTCTACTACTGTAAAATTATATTGAGCTGCAAATGAATTTCCATTAACTATATACTTAATGTTTATACCACTAGGGTTATAATTAAATTGCACTTGTATTGTTTTTGGTGATGTTTGCACCAATTCAATTCTACCAATATCACTAAGTGTATCTGCACCACCTGTAAATGTTACATACCTTACATTTCCTGTAAAAGAAGCAAATGAACTTAACGAAGTTTTTGAAATTGATTTATATAACACGTTGTTTTGGTTGTAAAAAAAAATGCTATCGTAGGTAGACCCATCTACAATTTCTATATACTCATCTACATCATTACCAGAATTATTGTAATGAATTTCTGTAATCCAAGGGTAAATATTACTACCATAAAATGGTTGTATCAATGCCAATTCATCTATATCAATGCCACTATTTTGTACCCAATTAAATAGTTTTGGGTGTTGAATATTTTTTAAATAATTATAGTTTTGTGTAGCATTAATTTCTCTTGCCATTTCATTGGCTCCAGTTTGCTGCATTAAAAAACCTACGGCACAATATGTATTAAAATCATCAATAAAATAGGGTTGCCTATTGGCATGTTTTGTATTTATAGGAAACTTACCTGCTTGCCAATAAATATGTAAAATATCTAATAAATGTAGGCGTTGTTTTTGTTGTGCAGTAGTTAAATGTGTGTTGCTTTTTTGCCTAAGCAATTGCTCGGTTTGTTGTAAATGAAAACGTATTAATTCTACTTCTTGCAAAGGCAAGGATTGAGTGTTGGTTAATTTTGCATCAATATTATTTTGATAAAGCCATTCTTTATTTACCGATAACAACTGTTGAAATTGTGTTTGTTGGCTTTTAGCAAAAAAAGGAAGTATTGCTATGATTAAAAAGTAGAATTTAATTTTCATGATTTATGGTTTTAATATAAAAACAAACTAAAATTTTGTTTAGTGTTGGTTAATTTTAGATAATAAAAGTAAGGTATTTATTCTAAAATAAATAAAAAGCTAGGCTTTTTTTGCCTAGCTTTTTTATTGAATTATAATTTCACAAATTTTGAAACTAAGCTAGTTTTTTCTTCATTATTTTTTTGTGTTATTGCAAGCTTATGAAATTTATATAACTAATAAACCAAAATGCTAAAAAATAGTTTCAAATCTATATCTATCTAAACAATTTTATTTCTATACTTGTTATTAAATTCAAAACTTTATGCAACACAATATTCCAAAAATTAAGCATCATTATCTCGAAGGTCCAAAAACACGTTCCAATGAATTAGCATTTGCTTGGAAGG
>JBMLOR010000107.1:0-4987 GCA_049242865.1 Chitinophagaceae bacterium
CGGCAAAAGTAGGGAAAACTAACTTATTAACAATTTTATTTCAACATTTATTTTTATCTTTTTATTCAAAAGCCCCACATATTTAATTTCCTATTAAAGAAAAATTACAGTTTAACCGTAAAATTGTAATACCACAAAGCTACTTTTGTACTCAAATTAATTAATAATGATAACTACTGGCAACCCAATTGTAAGTATTTACACCGAGATGACGCCCAATCCTAGCACCATGAAGTTTGTGGCTAACAGATTGTTGTATCCCGGTAAAAGTATAGATTTTCAAGACGAAACTCAGGCCACGCCATCACCTTTAGCAAAAGAACTATTTAGTTTTCCATTTATAAAAAGCGTTTTCATTGCCAGCAATTTTATAACACTTACTAAAACAGAAGAAGTAGAAGACTGGCAAGATGTAATACCAAGTGTAAAACAGTTTTTGAAAGATTATCTTGAAAAAGGAGGCATTGTAGTTAATGAAGAAGAAGTAGCAAAAGTAAAACAAGAAGCCACCAATACTGTTAGTGCAGATGATGATGATGTAGTAAAACGTATTAAAGAATTGCTAGAAAACTATGTTAAACCAGCAGTTGAAATGGATGGTGGTGCCATACAATTTAAAAGCTACAACGAAGGAACAGTAAATTTAATGATGCAAGGTAGCTGTAGTGGTTGCCCAAGCAGCATGGTTACATTAAAAGCAGGAATTGAAGGTATGATGAAACGTATGATACCTGAAGTAAAAGAAGTTGTGGCAGAAGCTGAATAATTTTGTAATAAAATTTTTATAATGCAACTATTTATAATAGTTGCATTTTTGTTGGTAATACCATGGAAAATAATATAGAATGCTGTACTACAAATTGTGATATTCCACTAAATGATACTTATTGGAATAACCAATACATTTCTCAAACCATTGGATGGGATTTGGGGCAAGTTTCTCCTCCAATTAAGCTTTACATGGATTGCATACAAGATAAAAACATTCAAATATTAATTCCTGGTTGTGGTAATGCTTACGAAGCTGAATACTTGCTCGAGTTAGGATTTTCAAACATTACTATTATTGATTTTGCACCTGATTTAGTAAATAATTTAAACGCTAAATTTAAAGATACTAGTGTTAAGGTTTTACTTCAAGATTTTTTTGAACATGAAGGCAAATACGACCTTATAATTGAACAAACTTTTTTTTGTGCATTGCCTCCATTTTTAAGGCAACAGTATGTGTACAAAATGCACCAACTTTTAAACCCTGAGGGAAGATTAATTGGAGTTTTATTTAATAGAACATTTGATAAAAATCCACCTTTTGGTGGTAGCATAGAAGAGTATAATTTGTTGTTTAAAAACTCATTTAATTTTCTGCCTCTAACAGTTTGCAAAACTTCGGCAAAACCAAGAGCAAACAGCGAAATATTTATTGATTTTGTAAAAAACAATGAAGTTTTTGTTGCACTTTATAAGTTTACTGGTATTACTTGCGTTGGTTGCAAAAACACAGTTAGTTCTAAATTTTCGACAATTCATTCAATACTACATGTAAGTATGAGTATTGACTTTAAAACTGTTTTAATTGTTAGTTTAAAACCTATTGATATTAATAGTTTACAACAAGCTATAGCTTACGACACAAATTACTCAATAAACCAAATTAAATAAATATATTATGATAGAATGGTTAAAGCAACCTTGGCCTTGGTATGTAGCAGGGCCTTTGATTGGACTTACAGTTCCCACATTATTAATTATTGGCAATAAAAATTTTGGAATAAGTAGTTCGTTAAGGCATATATGTGCAGCTTGTTTTCCTTCCAATATTTCATTTTTTAAATACAATTGGAAGCTTGAAGTTTGGAATTTATTTTTTGTGCTAGGAATATTTTTAGGAGGCTTCGTAGCAGTTCAATTTTTAGCAAACCCTAATCCAATTGTAATAAACCCAAAACTTACTGAAGAGTTAGCAAGTTATGGTATTACCCAAATTGATGGATTAATGCCAAGCCAACTTTTTAATTGGGGAAATTTGCTTACAATTAAAGGGATGATTACGATGGTTATTGGTGGCTTTTTAATTGGCTTTGGAACAAGGTATGCAGGGGGCTGCACAAGTGGCCACTCCATTATGGGTTTATCAAATTTGCAATTATCATCACTAATTGCAACTTGCTGTTTTATGGCAGGAGGATTTTTAATGGCCAATTTAATTCTTCCATTTATTCTTAAACTATAATTATAATGAATACAAAAAACACAGATTTTGAAGTAAGATCTTTAGATAGCATTTGTGTGAATGACAGCAAAATTGAAAATAAATGGTACCATAATTTAAAATATCTTGTAGTGGGTATTTTATTTGGAATTGTGTTTGTAAAAGCCGAAATAATAAGTTGGTACCGAATTCAAGAAATGTTTAGACTACAATCTTTTCACATGTATGGTGTAATTGGTAGTGCAGTTGTAGTAGGTGTTGTATCGGTTTGGTTAATTAAAAAATTAAACATTAAAACAATTGCTGGCGAAAAAATTATTTTATCAAGCAAAGAGTTTAATAAAGGTCAAGTTTATGGTGGCTTAATGTTTGGTTTAGGTTGGGCAATTACAGGTGCATGCCCTGGTCCTTTATATGCACAAATTGGTACAGGAGCTACTGTAGTTATCATTACTTTATTAAGTGCCATTGCTGGCACTTGGTTTTACGGCTTTATTCGAGAAAAATTGCCACATTAATTTGTTTTAAATACAACTATTGTCATCATTTTTTGTGAAAGTAAAAACAACAAAAAATGGTATTATTAGAAAATAAATAATGTTTAAAAATCTAAACTTCTTATATAAATTTTATAATATATCGAATAACTTTCAAATCCATTTTCCTCTTTCCTATTAATACCTATTTTTGCAGCCATGCAAAAACAAGTAATTTGTATTGGAGCTGCTTTAGTAGATGAGTTGTATTCGGCTAAAGCACCAATGCTTTTAGCAACTACCAATGATGCAGATGTACATAGAAGTGCAGGCGGTGTAAGTAGAAATGTAGCTCATCAGCTAGCACTATTAGGGATTCCTGTTCAGTTAATAAGCGTGTTTGGCAACGACGGGGATGGCGATTGGCTAAAAACTATTTGTACTTATAGTGGTATAAAACTAGATGCTGCTATTACAACTAATACTTTAACTGGCAAATACACGGGCATTTTAAATTATGATGGAAGTTTGTTTACAGCCTTAATTACACATGCTGCTCTTGAATATATTACCCCACAACACTTAGAAAAGCATCAGCAATTGTTACTCGAAGCAGCATTTATAGTTGCCGACGCCAATATTACTGTTGAGGCTGTTGAATGGCTAAGTGTTTTTTGTAAAGAAAACAACATTCCATTTATTTTAGAACCTGTAAGTGTGCCCCCTGCAAGCAAATTTTGTAATGCTAATTTAGAAGGATTGTACATGGTTACACCTAACGAAGATGAGTTGCCTGTAATGTGTAGCAATAAAAATTACACAACAACTGCACAACAAGCAAACGAATTATTGCAGCGTGGTGTGCAAAAAGTTTGGGTACATAATGGTGCCCATGGAAGCACTTTGTTTACTAAAGAAAAAACATATCACTTACCTGCTCCATACGTACAAAACATTAAAGATTGTACAGGTGCAGGAGATGGAAGCCTAACAGGCTTTATTACAGCACAATATTTGGGTAAAACTGATGAGCAGAGCTTACAAATTGCACATACACTAAGTGCCGAAATTTTGCAAGTAAATGGTGCTATTGCTTCACATCTTAAGCAAGAAGATTTATTGCAATTGGTGCCAAAATATTATTAAACATTTTCTAATTTACCATAATGTCAACTAAAACAACAAGCTACCCAAAAGAAAAAATCAATATTCTTTTTTTAGAGAATATTAGCGACACCGCCATACAACAGTTTAAAGAAAATGGCTATACCAATGTAAAAAAAATTGGAGGTGCTTTAAGTGAAGAAGAGCTAATTGATGTAGTTAAAGATGTACACTTATTGGGCATTCGTAGTAAAACTCAAATTACAAAAAAAGTTTTAGAAGCAGCAACTAAGCTTCAAG
This sequence comes from Chitinophagaceae bacterium, assembly GCA_049242865.1. Lineage (GTDB taxonomy): Bacteria > Bacteroidota > Bacteroidia > Chitinophagales > Chitinophagaceae > CAIVPM01. The sequence continues at coordinate 4,093 of JBMLOR010000107.1, forward strand.
CTATTGGTTGTTTTTGTATTGGCGTAAATCAGGTAAATTTAAAAGAAGCTACAAAAAAAGGGGTTGTTGTTTTTAACGCTCCTTATAGCAACACTCGCAGTGTAGCTGAGTTGGTGATTGGTTTGAGTATAGTATTGATTAGAAAAATTATTGATAAAAACAATGCAGCCCATCAAGGTATTTGGCTTAAAGAAGCAAAAGGCAGCTTTGAGTTAAGAGGAAAAACTTTGGGTATAATTGGTTATGGAAATATTGGAAGCCAAGTAAGTGTAATGGCAGAAAGCTTGGGCATGAAAGTGCTGTTTTATGATGTTGAAACCAAACTACCTTTAGGAAATGCCAATATTGCAAAAACCTTGAAAGATGTTGTGGGCAAAAGTGATATTATTACACTTCATGTTCCTGAAACGGCACAAACAAAAAACTTAATTAGCAAATCTGTAATTAAGCAATTTAAGCAAGGTAGCATATTATTAAACTATGCTAGAGGCGAAGTGGTTGATTTGGAAGCTTTAGCAGATGCTTTAAAAAGCAATCACTTAGCTGGTGCAGCTATTGACGTTTTTCCTTGGGAGCCAGAAAAAAATGGTGATAAATTTACAACACCTTTACAGGGATTACCAAACGTAATTCTTACACCACATATTGGAGGAAGTACAGAAGAAGCCCAACAAAACATTGGGCAAGATGTAAGTATCAAACTATTTAATTACTTAGAAAAAGGCATCACCAATGGCTCTCAAACTATTCCTGCTATTGGCTTACCTCCTGTTGAGGGTGCTCACAGAATTTTACATATTCACAAAAATGTACCTGGAGTATTAGGTGCTATAAATAGTAGTTTAAGCAAACATAAAATAAATATTGTTGGCCAATATTTAAAAACCAACGACGA
>JBMLOR010000108.1:0-7479 GCA_049242865.1 Chitinophagaceae bacterium
CATATTTTTTATGCTACCAAGGTTACCTGTGTTGTAATCTATGATGGTTACCATTAAACTTTTAAATTTGAAAGTCTAAATTTTTCAAAATCTTCATGCTTTATATATCCATTATACTCATTTGTTGACTTATGAAAAACACAATTATTTTTATCTAAGCTTTTGATGAGTTTTGCAGGATTACCGCCAATAACACAATAGCCCTCATTAAATGATTTAGTTACAATAGAACCGGCAGCCACAATGGTATAATCTCCTAGCTCAACACCAGGTAAAATTATTGCCCCCATACCTATCCAACAATATTTTCCAATAGTAACATTTTTTATAATGTGTTTAGAGTTGTCATATAAATCATGATTCCCTGTAATAATTCCAACATTTGGTGCAATTTGTGTATAATCACCAATGTAAATTTTCCCAAATGCTTGAATGTAATTTCCTGGACTATATCCAGGACTGGTTTCTATACCACAATAAATATTTTGAGGATTACTAACAATACTTGCAAAGTGTACTGGCCAGTATGCATCTGAACAGTGTCCATTTACAAACTGATTATACCACATATCAAAGGATACTGGTGTTTGAGTATTTGCAGTTCCTTTAAAAAAATGATATTTAGGTATTTTGGGAATGACTTTTCTCAAAATAAATTTAGGTATAATTTTATACAACTTTCTTTCGAAGGTATTAAGCATTTTTTTTAGAAAATGAAAATGAAAAAAAGAAATACAGAATATAAATTATTGAGTAGCTAATAGTAAAAAGCCACAAACTAATATTTAAACTATTGTAATATTTAAAACCAATATATAATGATAAAAATCCAAAAACTACGAAAAGTTGATGTAAAACAAAATCTAATTTTTGCTTTCCAGCAACAAAAAAAACATATGTCAGTGGGCTTATTGTAAATCTAAAAAAAAACATCACTGCTAATATTTGAGAATAAAATCCAGCTGCTCGCCACTTTTCTCCAAATGCAAAGGCAAATAAATTACTACCGAAAAGCCCAATAATTAAAAATGGAATTATAGCTGATAATACCAATGTTTTAAATGTTTTTAAAAAAATTGGCCTACAGGTTCCACTTTGATTATAATCTTGTGCTGCCCTTTGTTTAAAAACCTCTCCTATTGATGTAGAAATTATTGAAATTGGCATCCCTAGCATTCTATTACTCATATTGTAATGACCAATAGCCGCTTGTGGGTTAATTGAAAATTTATTTATCAAAAAAATGGGTATTTGATTACTAAAATTATTTATAAACTCAGAAGGAAGTGAGTATAAAGGAAAGTTTTTATATTTTTTTGCAACTACTTTGGTGGTAGACTTAATTAATTCAGAAATTGACGGCAATACTTGTTTTTTTTGTATTAAATAAAATAGTACAAAGCCTGTTATTATTTGCCCAATTAAAAAACCAATTAATAATCCGATAACATTCTTAAAAAGTAATCCAATTATAATTGAGCATACAGAGCTTGCAACTACAGCAATTACTCTATTTATGGCCAGCATTTTAAAATATTTTAATCTTGTTGCAATAGTGCCATAAACTGATGAAAAACCTCCTAAAAAAACATTTACTGGTATAAAAATTAATAAACTATAATCTGCTATACTTATAAATTTTGCTATCGACTTTGCAAAAACTAGTAAAAATATACAAGTGCAAGTAGTTATAATTAATATACTTTTTAAACACAATGCTAAAACACTTTCAGCCTCTTTATCATCTACAGCCGTAATTATTGCATTGCTATAACCAAACGTTATAAAAACACCAATTAAATTGCATACAACTAATATAATTCCTAAAAGTCCATAATCTTCTGGGCTGTAAATTCTAGTTAATATTGGGGCTGTAAAAATTGGCATCACTTGAGTGATAACACTCGCAAAAGAAACTGCAAATACATTTTTAATAAATGCAGAATCAACTACTCTTGATTTAATTTTTTTATAAAAACTTTTTAACATTACCTTTTTGTGGCCAAAATTTTAAAGCATTAAACAACACTATAAGCTATTTTGAGTCTCTTATTTGTTTAACCAAGTCAATTGCAGCAACAGTTTCTTTTAACCCAAAACCATTTCCTTTTAAAATTTCATTATATGAAATAGTATGTAATTCGGTAAATCCTTCGCTAAACTCAAAACCGTCACCATCAATTGTTAATGTTCTAAATGTTCTTTTTCCTTGTTCTTGAACTTCTTTTGGTAAATTATTTGCATCAATACTTAAACTCCAATTAACTTTTGCCTTTTTAAGTTTCAAAATACCACTCGCAGTATCTTTTGAGTTTTGGTTAACAATGCTATTTTCAACACTACCAAAAATCCAAATCAACATATCAAAAAAATGTACTCCGATATTCGTTGCAATTCCGCCACTTTTATTCTCATCACCTTTCCAACTTGTGAAATACCAATTTCCCCTGCTTGTGATATAATTTAGATTTACATCGAATACTTTATTTGGTTCTGAGTTTTCAATTTTACTTTTTAAATTAATTATTGCTTGATGCAATCTTAACTGCAAAATACTGTATACTTTTTTGCCCGTTTCAGCTTCAATTTCTTGTAAAGCTGTTATATTCCAAGGATTTAAAACAATCGGTTTCTCGCAAATCACATCTGCACCTATTCTTAAACCAAATCTGATGTGTGAATCATGAAGATAGTTTGGGCTACAAACAACTACATAGTCAATTTTAGTTCCATTTCTTTTAAGCTTTTCACAATGCCTATCAAATCTTTCAAATTCTATAAAGAATTCACAATCAGGAAAATAACTATCCAAAATACCAACACTATCATGCTTATCCAAAGCTGCAATTAAATTATTGCCGGTATCCTTTATGGCTTTCATATGCCTTGGAGCTATGTATCCACCAGCACCTATTAATACAAAATTTTTCATAACAATTTGCAAACTGAATTATTTAAAAGTTGATAAGTATCTTTTGTTTCTGTGCATGTTGCATATCCATCTTCATTAAAATTTAGTCGAATTCCATTTTCACTAACCCAACCAATTTGTTTTGCAGGATTACCAACCATAAGGGCAAATGGTTTTACTGGTTTGGTAATCACCGCACCTGCACCAATCATGCAGAATTCTCCCAATTCATTACCACAAACAATGGTTGCATTTGCACCAATGCTTGCACCTTTTTTAACTACTGTTTCTTTATACTCATGTTTTCTAATCACTGCACTTCGAGGATTAATGACATTAGTAAAAACCATACTTGGTCCTAAAAAAACATCATCTTCACAAATTACACCTGTGTAAATTGAAACATTATTTTGAACTTTAACATTATTTCCCAAAACTACATTTGGAGAAACTACAACATTTTGTCCAATATTACATTTGTTCCCAATTCTACAGTTATCCATGATATGACTAAAATGCCAAATTTTAGTACCCTCGCCGATAATTGCTGTTGGATTTATGATGGCAGTTTCGTGACTAAAAAAATTATTCATTAGCTTTTATTTCTTTTGAAGAAACTAACAATTTTTCCTATTAAACCTTTTTTCTTTTCTGGGCTATCAAAATATCCTTTATCCTTATTTCCCTTACCATAAGCATAGCCATAACCATAGCCATAACCATAGCCATAGCCGTAGCCATAGCCATAACCATAATAACCATATCGAGCTCCATATTTAACATCATTAATAATCAAGCCCATATTGGTTAATTTATTGTTTTCAAAAACTTCGTTTACAAATGCTAACTGTTTTTTAAGGGTATATCTTTGACGAACTACGTACAAAACAGCATTTGCATAATTATTTATAGTAAATGTATCCCCAACTAAACCTACAGGTGCAGAGTCAACTATAACGTAATCATAAGATTGTTTTAAGTTGTCGAAAAGGCTTTTCATTTGATTGCCCAACATTAACTCAGCAGGATTTGGAGGTATTGGTCCACAACCATATATATGTAATGATGGATACTCTTTTTGAGTATAATACAAGTTGCTTAAATCGTTTGTTTGTCCACTCAAATAGTTACTTAAACCCATTTCTTTTCTTTCTAAACCAATGTTTTTGATAATTCTTGGTTTTCTAAGGTCAAACTCTAATACTGCTACTTTCTTTCCAGAAATTGCCAATACTGCCGCTAAGTTTAGTGAAACAAAAGATTTTCCTTCGCCACTTACCGATGAAGTTACCAATAAAACTTTTTCATCCTTTAATAAAAATTGTAAGTTAGTTCTAATAATTCTAAATTGTTCCGAAATTATACTTCTGCTTTTTGTTGCTACTACAAAAGCCCTTTCATCTTCGTGGTGTCCAACTTCACCAATTACAGGTGCTTTTGTTTCTTTGGTTACATCTTCTCTTGAAGTAACTTTATAGTTGAGTAAATTTTTTAGGTAGATAAATAAAATTGGAATTAATAACCCTAAGATAATTCCATAGATTTTTATTCTTCCTGGTTCTGGCTCAAATGCCCTTCCAGGAATAGTTGCTGTATCAAGTTGCTGGTAATTTGATGTATTAGATGATGCTGTTACCAAAGTTTCTTCTTTTCGTTGCATTAAATAAATAAACAATGCTTCTTTGATGTTTTGCTGACGACCAATTATTTTACTTGTCATTTCTGTATTAGCAAAACTTCCAATAATCCCTTTTAGTTTTGCATCAGATTGTACAATGGCGTTAAGTTGATTATTTAACTCAGCCTTATACTCTTTAGCTCTACTAATTATACTTTGTCGTAAAACTTCAATAGATTGCTTTAAGGTTGTTGGTATTTCACTATTCTTTGGATGATTCAATTCTTCAATTGGTAGTTGCAACCTTTGCTTATTATATTCCATTACCATGGGTGCAATTACGGGATCTTCAACTCCAAGATAACTTGGTATAGTAGAAAGTGTTGTAGACTTAGCTGCATCAACCAAATCTTCTGCATTTCTAATTTTAATATAAATTGTTTTTAATGCAACATTATTATTAGCGAGCTCTGAAGCATTTGCACTCATAAACTCCTTTTGAAAAAACTGTGGGTTTTGCTGGCGAAGTGCTAGCACATCTTGTTCTACATCTCCTAACTCTTTATTTACAACCTCTAATCTTTTATTAATAAACTCTACAGTATTTGCAGATACTTGGTTTTTTTCGGAAATATTACTGTTCTTGTATTCTTCTATTAAATTATTTAAAAACTGAGCTCCCTTTTTTGCATTAGCAGAAACAAAAGAGAAGTTTATTATGGTTGTTTTTGCACTTAATGGTGAAACTGTTAAGCCACTTGCAAATTCACTAGCAGCTGCCTTAATTGGTGACCAAACTACTTCAAATCTTGATTTTTTTGTTAAAGATTGTGGTGTAAGCTTGTATAGTGTTATTTGTAAACCTACTAAATCAACAGTTTTTTCCCAAGCAAACGGAATTGTTTTTTTTGTTTTCTCTATAAAAATATTACCGCCATTTGCAGAAAAGTTTTGTAACTCAAAATTATACGTACGTGTAGAGTCTAAAATATTATCAAACCTTAAAATAAACGGCAAATCTTCGCTTGCACTTTCTAATTTGTTTACGTTACCAACAGTATAATACTTAACATTTAAATTGCTTTTAGCTACAGCCTTACCAATCATGGTTTTGGTTTTTACTAGCTCAATTTCATTTTCAATATTTATTCTTTTACTCCCTCCGCTAACTGCTGCATCAATTAAATCGTTGCTACCCCCACCTCGCATACTTCCACCACTTCCATTAGGATCTGCCTTTACATACATTTGTGCAGTGTTTTTGTATTTTGGTGTTTGATAACGCAAGTACACAAAAGCCCCCGTTAAGCAAAGAGCTAACGACACTATAAAAAGGGGTAAATATGATAGATAAAGAAATAATATTTCAACGGGTGTTGATTTTTTTTCGGTATCTAAAATTATGGTGGTATTATTATTTGCCATATTGTTTTATCTGAAGCTTCTGATAATTAAAGCTGCTTGGAGTAAGAAAAATAAAGTTTGTAATGCTGTAGATGCAATAGAGATATCACGTTGGAAGTTTGGATTTATATTGGTTGATTTTAATTTTGTGTCGTTTGCACCTACATAAACCACATCATTGTTTTTTAAGTAAAATGCTTCAGAGGTGAAAAAATTGGTATTTTTTAAGTTCAATTTATAGGTTATCCACTTGTCTTTATCCTGCCTCATTACAACAATATCTTCTCTTTTGCCAAAATCTGTTAAATCTCCTGCTTCAGCTATCACTTCCAATATGTTAGTTCTTTCATTTTTAAAAACTACAGTTCCTGGTTTTTTTACTTCGCCTAAAACGTTAACTTTAAACTGAGCTAATTTTACAATTACTAATGGGTCTTTTACAAGCTCTAACTCTGTAAGCTTTTTTGTAAGCAATACCGAAACTTCTTGTTTGGTGTAGCCATCAACTTTAATTTTCCCAATTTTAGGCATAATTATATAGCCATCTTTATCTACTTGGTAAGTTGCACCAGAGCTATTATTGGCAAGATTAGTATTACCTATACCCGAAGGTGCATTAGATGCAGCACTTAAATTAAACAAACTGGCATCTTGCTGCGATAAAGTTCCTGATACAACTTGTATGCTTATGTTGTCGCCAACAACCACAACCGGCTCTTTGTATTTAATGCTTGTAAGTGCCGAATCCAGCCCTTTTTGGAAATAATTATAATCTCTATTAATTCGCTTAGCCGAGTTGCACGAAAATAAGAGCAAACCCAAAGCAGCAAAGGAACACAGCTTTAAAAAATTAGCTTTTTTTACCATAAGTATTTATTGTGAATGATGTAGCTCCGCCAGGTCAGTCACAGAGCTTGTTGTAACTTTCTTTTAAAAACCCCCATTAAAAAAATAAAAAAAGGCTAAACTTATCTTAATAATTTAAAATAAATATTGCCTTTAATATTTTTAACTTTCATGGTTAGTTTTATTACAAATAGCGTAATGAATTAATTATCAAAACGTTACTTGCTTATTTTGGGTTTGTTGATTGGCTGCGAAATTAAGGGTTATTGGCAAAAGAAATTTAAATTTAGCTTGTTTTTTTATTTTCAATATTAATTCAATTCTTCTTGCTTTAATTCCTACTTTAGCCCAATGAACAATAGATATTTTTCCCTAGATACCTTTAGAGGAGCAACTGTTGCCTTAATGATTTTAGTAAACAACCCGGGTAGCTGGAGTTATATTTTTCCGCCTTTAGAACATGCAAAATGGCATGGCTGTACGCCAACAGACTTAGTATTTCCTTTTTTTCTATTTGCTGTTGGTAATGCAATGGCTTTTGTAATTCCTAGATTTAAAAAAGAAGGTGATGCGTTTTTCTGGAAAAAAGTTTTAAAAAGAACAATGCTTATATTCCTTATTGGATTATTCTTAAGCTGGAGCCCATTTGTAATGTATCTTAAAAATGAATTAGTTTTTAAAGGTTGGGAGTGGACTAGCA
>JBMLOR010000108.1:7579-8874 GCA_049242865.1 Chitinophagaceae bacterium
CGGCGAGGGTGTGCCTTTTGATCCCGAAGGTTTAATAAGTACACTGCCAGCAATTGTTCAAGTTTTATTTGGATATTTCGTAGGAAAATACATACAAGATAAAGGCAAAAACTATGAAATGTTGAGTAACCTTTTTTTATCTGGAATTGTTTTGGTAGTTACTGGTTACATGTGGGATATGATTTACCCAATCAATAAAAAAATATGGACAAGTTCTTATACCATTTATACCACAGGTTTGGCTATACTAACCCTTGCAACATTGATATATTTTATTGAATTTAAAGGTAATAAAGCTTGGTGGACAAAATTCTTTGATGTATTTGGAAAAAATGCATTATTCATATTTGTATTAAGTGGATTTTTACCAAGGCTTTTGGCTTTGATAAGAATAAATAATGGCATCAATACAAATACAGGCAAACCAAATTTTATTTCGCCTTTAAACTGGTTTTACGAGCATATTTGCAAAAACATATCTACCGACTTAAGAGTTGGTTCAATGGCTTATGCCTTAATTATGATTGGTTTTTATTGGCTGATTGTTTATGTACTCGACAAAAAGAAAATATATATTAAAGTTTAGTTGATGAAAATTATAGAAACCTGGACAAATTTTAATAAAACAAAACCCGAAATTAGCTTTTTTATTAGGCTTGTTTTGTTCTATTGCATTTTATACTATGGAACATTGTTTTGGATTGGCATTTGCTCTCCAGAAAACTTATATTGGAGCTTTGCCGAAAAATACCTTAACTACATAAAGTGGCTGAGAAACTCACTAATTTCTGCTGCTGCTTTTTTTGGAAACTTGTTAAATTATAATATTGAAATACCCAGTACAACTTTTGTAAAAGTTGTAAATGGATACGGTGTACATATTGTTTACGAATGTGTTGGATATGGCGTAATGAGTGTTTGGGCAGCATTTGCCTTAGCTTATCCTGCCAATACAAAAAAGAAAATTAAATGGCTGATAGGTGGGCTTTTTGCAATTTGGCTTATCAATGTTACCAGAATTTTGGCTTTATTAATAGCTGTTAATCAAGGTAAAACTGTTGATATAAACAAGTTTGGCGAGCACCACGATGTTTTTAATGTTGTTGCTTACAGCCTAATTATTCTGATGATTTATTTTTATACAAAATCTAGCTCTAAAAAAGAAATTCCAAGTGAAGCTGCTAAATAATGATTGGTTAGTTAACTAACATTTTGGAGGTGTTTTATTTTAAAAAATAAATTATTCCTTGTTTTTACTATCTATACAAATTGTTACTGGCCCATCATTTAATAAG
>JBMLOR010000109.1:0-2467 GCA_049242865.1 Chitinophagaceae bacterium
ATCGTTTTGGCTGTACAATCTTAAATCGTTAACACGATATTTAAGTTGGCAAATTCTTTCGATACCCATACCAAAAGCAAAGCCAGTGTATTTGTTGCTATCTATTCCAAAGTTTTCTAAAACTTTAGGATGCACCATTCCGCTACCTAAAATTTCAACCCAACCACTGTGTTTACAAACATTACAGCCTTTGCTATCACAAATTTGGCAGCTAATATCCATTTCAGCACTTGGTTCAGTAAAAGGGAAATAACTAGGGCGAAAACGTACTTTAACATCTTTTCCAAAAAACTCTTGTACAAAAAAGTATAAAGTTTGTTTAAGGTCGGCAAAGCTTACGTTTTCATCAATATATAAACCTTCTATTTGATGGAAAAAGCAGTGTGCCCTTGCACTAATAGTTTCGTTTCTGTACACACGGCCAGGGCAAATTACTCTTATTGGAGGTTTTTGAGTTTCCATAATACGAGCTTGTACGCTACTTGTGTGTGTACGTAATAACCAACTTGGGTTTTGGTTAATGTAAAAAGTATCTTGCATATCACGTGCAGGATGATTTTCTGGCAAGTTCATAGCACCAAAGTTGTGCCAATCGTCTTCTACTTCAGGGCCTTCGGCAACCACAAAACCTAATCTATTAAATATGCTAACTATTTTGTTTCTTACTAGGCTTAAAGGATGTCTTGTACCAACATTAAAATCAGTACCTGGCAAACTCCAATCTATTTCGTTTTCAGCATCAGACTCACTAGCATCAGCAACATTATTTTTTAAAGCCTCAAAATGTTGCTCAACAAAAATCTTAAACTCGTTTAAAATTTGTCCCATAGCTTTTTTATCTTCATTGGCTACATTTTTCATTTCGCCCATGATAGATTTAACTAAACCTTTAGTGCCTAAAAACTGAATTCTAAAATTTTCAACCTCATCGGCTTTAGTGGCAACAAATTTTTTTACTTCGGCTTTATATCCTTCTATTTTATCAATAATTGCTTGCATGGCAGCAAATATAAAGTAGGCTTACAACTTTAGGAAAGTTTTAAAACATAAAGCTAGATTGTGTTTATTTTTGCAACGCTATTTAAAAAATCACTTAGTGCCTTAGTGCCTTTGTGGCAAAATTGATAAAATGAAAAAAACACATATTGTAATTTTAGTATTAATAGCAGTTGCTATTGCAGTATTAATAAGCTTTACAGGAAATTTAACTACTTACGAAACTATAGCTTCTGCAAAGCAAAAAGATGGTAAAGCTGTAAAATTGGTAGTAAAACTACAACCCAATAGTGTGGAATATGATGCTGTAAAAAACCCCAACTATTTAAAATTTAATGCAATTGACACCTTAGGAAATGTTTGTAGTGTGGTGTACCACGATGCTAAACCTACGGATATGGAAAAAAGTGAACGTATTGTGCTTAATGGAAAAATGAAAGGTGATGTTTTTGAATGCAATCACATTTTATTAAAATGCCCAAGCAAATACAAAAACGAAGAAAGTGCTAGTAAGAAGGTTGGAGAAGGGTAATCGTATTGTTAATCAAGATTGATTAATACTTCATTTATAAAATACTTTGTGTGCTTTGAACTCTTTGCATCTTTGTGTGAAAGGTAAAATAATTATTTTCAATTCGTAAAACCTACCAACGCTATTAGGCTACATTTGCAAACTAGTTTTTTTGCACCACAATTTTTGCTTCATGTACAATAACGAACACCTCATTTATGGCCAAATTGGTCATTTTTTAACAGTATTAAATTTAGTAGCTTCTTTGGCAGCTTGCATTGCTTTTTTTAATGCCAATAAAACACAAAATGAGATACAAAAAAATAGTTGGCTTAAAATAGCAAAAGCATTTTTTGCGGCCCAAACAATTTCGGTTTTTATCATATTTGGATTATTGTTGTTTTTGGTTGCTAACCATTTACACGAATACTATTTTGCTTGGAACCACAGCTCAAGAACCTTGCAAGCTGAATATTTATTAAGTTGTTTGTGGGAAGACCAAAGTGGTAGTTTTTTACTTTGGGCAATTTGGAACAGTGTATTGGGTTGGGTATTTATGCAAAAACAAAAGCACTATGCACCTGCAGTACTTACAGTTATAAGTTTTGCCCAATTCTGTATTGCAACCATGGTAATTGGTGTGTACATTTTTGGACAAAAAATTGGCAACAATCCATTTGCTTTATTGCGTAATGAGTTGGATGCTCCCATGCTTTTTCAAAATCCTGACTACTTAAATTTTCCTAAGATTTATGAAGGAAACGATCTCAATGCATTACTCCAAAACTATTGGATGGTAATTCACCCGCCTGTATTGTTTTTAGGATTTAGCAGTACAATTATTCCTTTTGCCTTTGCTTATGCAGGACTTGTAAATAAAGATCATAATTGGACCAAACCTGCCCTTTCTTGGGCTGGATTTAGTGCAGCTGTTTTAGGTTTAGGTATTATGATGGGTGC
>JBMLOR010000110.1:0-1737 GCA_049242865.1 Chitinophagaceae bacterium
GCCAATTTAATTCATTAATTGCTTTATTAATGTCTAACATTAACAAACCAGCTTCATGGGGATTGCTATTGTTTGAGGTATCTTTCCAGTTACCATGCCCCCATATTTTTATTGAAGTTTCAACCAAATCTTTTACAGGCAAATGATCGTTGTGTAATGGCCCAAAATTATAAGCATTTGCAATAGAAGCATAATTATTATGTGCTAACATTCCCAATTGTAAATAACCATGTAAAGGTTCTAAAACATGTTGCCAAGGCCTTATTGCATTTGGGTTTCTAACTTCAATAGTTTTATTTTGTTGTAAAGCTTTTACTATGTCAGGTACTATTCTATCGTTGCTAAAATCTCCACCTCCAATTACATTGCCTGCTCTTGCAGAAATAATAGCTTTTTGATGAAGGTCATAATTATCTCTATTAAAAAAACTATTTCTAAAACTGTTTATAGCTATTTCGCAAGCTGCTTTACTTGCACTATAGGGGTCGTATCCACCAAGTATATCATCTTCTTTGTAATGATATAATTGCTCTTTGTTTTCATAAACTTTATCAGTAGTTATACAAATTACTGTACATTTTTTTTGAAGTTTGTTTACTGCTTCTAGAACATTACAAGTGCCTACTACATTAACATCAAATGTTTCTGAAGGTATTGCATAAGATCTTCTAACCAATGGTTGTGCAGCTAAATGAAAAACAACATCGGGTTGAAATTCAAGAATTGAATTTGATAATTTTTCTTTATTTCTGATATCATTAATTTCGTTTTCAAAAGCAAATTTGTTTTTTGCCAGATTGAATAAACAATCTTCATATTCAGGAGCTAAAGAATAACCTTTTACAATTGCACCTAAACTATTTAGCCAACACAACAGCCAAGCACCTTTAAAACCAGTGTGCCCAGTAAGAAATATTTTTTTATTTTGATAGAATGATTTTAAGGTATCATTATTATTAATTACCATTTTTTCCATTCAGCAGTATTAATTTTCCATAATTCTTCTAATTCTAACTTGTCTCTTAATGCATCCATGCATTTCCAAAAACCTTTATGTTTAAAGGCAACGAGTTCCTTGTTATTTGCCAATTCTTCAAGGGGTTTATCCTCCCACATCATTTCACTCATATCACCATTTAAATAATTAAAAACTTCTGGATTTAAAACAAAAAAACCACCATTAATCCATTTATTTTCATCTTTAGTTTTTTCTTTAAAATCAACTACTGTATTCTCGTTATTTAATTCCATTCCGCCAAATCTGTTTGCCATACTTACGGCTGTTACAGTAGCAATTTTTTTATGTGTGTTATGGAAATTTACTAAAGCTTTAATGTCTACATCACTTACACCATCACCATATGTTAACATAAAACTTTCATTACCGATGTATGATTTTACTTGCTGCAGCCTTCCTGCAGTTTTGGTGGTTAATCCAGTGTCAACCAAAGTAACTTTAAAATTGTCTGACTTTGTGCCATGTACTTCCATTTTATTGTTGGCAAGGTCAATAGTAATATCTGAATTATGTAAAAAATAATTCATGAAATATTCTTTTATAACGTATCCCTTGTAGCCAAGACATACAATAAAATCGTTATATCCGTAATGGCTATACATTTTCATGATATGCCATAAAATAGGTTTTCCTCCTATTTCAACCATAGGTTTTGGGCGAACATCTGTTTCCTCACTTATTCTTGTACCAAGACCCCCAGCAAAAATTACTACTTTCAT
>JBMLOR010000111.1:0-1146 GCA_049242865.1 Chitinophagaceae bacterium
TATATTAAACTGTAGATTAAATATTTTACATCACCACATTTATCATTTTACCTTTTACAAATATTATTTTCTTAGGCTCTTTTCCTTCTAACCATTTTACAACTACCTCATTTTGCAATACTTCTTTTTCAATATCGTTTTGTGCAGCATCTAATGCAAAATTCATGGTAGTTCTTAGCTTCCCATTTATACTTACAGGATATTCTTTAGTGCTTTCTACCAATAAACTTGGGTTAAATACAGGATAGTTAGCATCTAACACACTACCTTGATTGCCTAAAACATGCCATAATTCTTCTGCAATGTGTGGAGCATAAGGCGTTAATAAAATTAAAACTTGCTCTAAAATTTCTTTTTTGTTGCACTTTAAATCGGCCAACTCGTTTATGCACACCATAAATGCACTTACAGCTGTGTTGTAGCTTAAACGCTCGGTATCTTCATCAATTTTTTTGATGGTTTTGTGTAGCACTTTTAACTCATCGGCAGTTGGTGTGTCGTTTGTCCAAATGGGTTTTCCTGCAACGGCTTCGTTGTTTTTAAACGTAGTATCGCTGTAAAACAAACGCCATAATTTTTTTATGAAACGATGAACGCCCTCAATGCCTTTAGTATCCCAAGGTTTGCTTTGCTCAATTGGACCCAAGAACATTTCGTACATTCTGAAAGTATCTGCACCGTATTTTTCGCAAAGATGATCTGGATTTACAGTGTTGTATTTTGATTTGGACATTTTTTCTGTTTCAACGCCACAGATTGGTTTTTTAATACCTTGATGTGCATCTTTTGAAGCTAGAGCATAATCATCACAAACAAACCACGAGTTCTCAAACTCTTTTCTCCAATTACAAAATTGAACGATGTTTAGTTCTAAGCCATCAACAAATTCAACTGGTACTCGCATTGGGATTAATTCAAAGCTATGAGTAAGCCTATCTTTTACTTCTTGAATTTGAATAACATCAAAAATAGCATTGCTTAGTTTTGCTTTGGCATTAGAGTCGTTTTCGTGTATCAATTTAAAAATACTATAGGATACAAAGATTGGTGACTCTGAAATCAACTCATTTGACTTATTTTCATTCCAAACTACCCTATACACAAACCTACTACTTCCTTGTATCATCCCCTGATTCAACAACTTCT
>JBMLOR010000112.1:0-2888 GCA_049242865.1 Chitinophagaceae bacterium
CCCCAAAATTCCATTGGCTCATAATTTGTATAAGGATAAAATCCTAAGTTTAATTCTATTGATTTGCCAATGCTACTTAAGTATTGTTGTACAAAGTTTTTTACTTTTATGGGTTGTCCGCTACAACAATTAAAAATACCTTCAATTTTTTTTTGAAGTGCAATGGTAACAATATTTTTGGCAACTTCTTCAATTGGCAAAAAATCTCTTATTTGTTCGCCACCACTCATATTAAAATGAGTATCACCATTTTTTATTGCTTTGTTCAACTGAGGTATTAATGAATTTTCATTTTGTCCAAATCCGTAAGTATAAAACAATCGTAACCATTTAAAATTAAATGCGTTTGTTTTTTGTAAATTTTCACAATATATTCTTAGTTCGTTCTTTGCAATTGCGTAAGCATTATCTGGTTTGCACTCCATTTCTTCTTTTAATTCACCCTCTTGCATCCCATACTCAAAGCAAGTACCTGTTATGTTTATATTGTGCAAACCGTTTTCAATTAAATTTTTTATAAAAGCTTTATGAGTATATAAATTTTTCGTGATATGAAAATCAGCTTTGTAGTTTGGTAAACCTTGCCAAGCTAAATGAATTATTATATCAGGATAATTAAAAAAAGCTACAAGGTTATTTTCTATGTTTTCAGTAAATTGATAGGGTATATACTGCACTTTTTTAAACCAAGATGTGTTTTTGGCTTTTTCGATATTTGTAGAAGTTGCAATTACATTAGTATTTCTTTTAAGCAATTCTTCGATTACATAGTTGCCTATAAACCCTGTAGCTCCAGTTACTAAAATTTTCATTGATTTAATTTTCATTAAGCAATTTTATTTGCTCAATTATTGCAATTAAGAAAAGCTAAAATATTTTTAATTCTGGAATTGCAATTACAAATTTACAACCCCAATTTCTTACATAACTTAGTTGCTCACTTATTTCTTCTTTTAAATTCCACGGGAAAATGATGATGAAATCAGGTTTTATGACTTCAATGTTTTCTTTGGCAACAACTGGAATTCTGCTGCCTGGTAATAATTTGTTTTGTTTAAAAGGCGATGCATCCACAACAAATTCAATTAAATCATTGCCTTTTATACCACAATAGTTTAGCAATGTGTTTCCTTTTGCAGCAGCACCATACCCTATAACTTTTTTACCTAGTCTTTTTTGTTGAATTAAAAATTCGGTAAAATCGTATTTAATTTTTTCAACTTTTGTTTGAAAATTTTGATAATATTCTAATGTATCTATTCCTGCTTCTTTTTCTTTGGCTAACATAGTAGCAACAGAATGTTCAATTTTTTTGCTATCATCTTCTTTGTGCTTTGTAAAAATTCTTAAACTACCACCATGAGTTGTTAACTCTTGTACATCAAAAATTTCTAAACCTTGTGTTTCAAAAACTGAAATTAAATTAGTTAAAGACAAATAAGAAAAGTGCTCATGGTAAATAGTGTCAAATTGATTGTGTTTAACCAATTGTAATAAATGAGGAAACTCGAATGTGTTTATACCGTTGGGTTTTAAAGCAATTTTTACGCCTTTTACAAAGTCGTTAATATTTGGCACATGAGCTAAAACATTATTACCTAAAACCAAATCAGCTTTGCTTTTAAGTTTTGTTTTGGCTAGTTCACTTCCAAAAAAATCAACAATATTTTCTATACCTTTTTCAATAGCAACTTGGGCTGTATTTGCAGTTGGTTCTACACCTAAAACAGATATATTTTTTTCTTTAAAATATTGTAGTAAATATCCATCGTTGCTTGCAACTTCTACAACCAAACTGTTTTCGTTTAAACCAAAACGATTTGCCATATAATCAGTGTACGCTTTAGCATGTTGCAGCCAACTAGTGCTATACGAAGAAAAATATGTGTATTCATGATTAAAAATTGCATCAGCTTTTTCTAATTCATCTACTTGTACTAACCAACATTTTTCACATACAAATACTTTTAGTGGAAAATAAGTTTCAGGGTGATTTATCAATTCTGGCTTTACCATGGCATTTGATGGTGGGCAAGTTTGCAAATCACAAAAAACATAATTCAAAGGATTACTACAATGTCTACAGTTCATATTTTTATTTCGTTTGAAAATTTTGAGGAATAATAGGTTCGATTTTTTTTAAAATTTATAAATCAATCTGTTGTTAAACTCCTTTGAAATCTTCGTTTATTAATTGATGTTGTTTATCTCTTTCACTAATATTTGTAATATCTAATGGCCATTCAATTTTTAAATTTGGGTCATCAAATTTAAGCCCTCCTTCAACGCCAGGTGTGTAAAATTCACTATGATGATATATCAATTCAGCGTCATTAGATAAGGTTTGAAAACCATGTGCAAAACCCTCAGGTATATAAATCATTTTTTTATTGCTCGCACTTAATTCAACTCCAAACCAGTTTAAAAAAGTAGGAGAATTTTTGCGAATATCAACGATTACATCATACACTGCACCAGCAATGCAGCGTACTAATTTTATTTCTGAAAATGGAGGAAGTTGATAGTGCATGCCTCTTATGCTTCCTTTTAGTTTTGTAAATGAATGATTTAGTTGTACCCATTTTTTAAGGTGACCAATTTTTTTAAACTCTTGTTCGCAATAAGTTCTGGCAAACCAACCACGTTCATCTTCAAATGGATTTAAGTCAATAACATAACTTCCTTTTAATATGGTTTCGGTAAATTTCATCTAAATAAAAACCTTAAAGGTTGGTGTAGTTATTAATTTGTTGCATGGTGAAGTTAAATGAATTGCCATGTTTATACCAATCAATTGTCCATTCTATTGCTTGTTTGCTATTAAGTTTTGGATGCCAATTTAATTCATTAATTGCTTTATTAATGTCTAACATTAACAAACCAGCTTC
>JBMLOR010000113.1:0-1307 GCA_049242865.1 Chitinophagaceae bacterium
ATAAATATTACCATTGATTTGTTATCAAGTACCATTTTTTAAAATTTTATAATTTTGTTAAATGGTTTTTCTTTATTGGATATTGTATTCTAAAATATTTCTATAATTATATCTTCCTTAGTTCCATAAGGCAAATCTACATAAGCCCTTAGCCTTAAAAAAAACGGTACACATAAAAACATTGGCATTGCAATCTGCTTAGTTATTAATGTAGTATTTCTATTTACATTAATCTCTAACGCTAACCCATCTTTTAAAAAGTAAACTGAGCATTTAACTACATCTCCAGCTTTTACTTTAACTATTACATTGTCGGTTGTGCTTCTATCTCCTATGCCATTTATATAACAATAATCAGTTATTTCAAACACATCTTCAATAGGGTTATAACGCCAACCAACACGAATACTTAACCACTTGTGCAACTCCCACCATTTTTTTGTTTTGGTAGTTTTAAAGCTACCAAATAAGTGAAATAAGCCTATGCCAAATAACTTATGTAAATTAGTTTGATTGCCAATACCTCTAACATCATATTTACAACTTTCGGTAAATGCAAAAGTCATACTTCGATTGCTTAAACACAAAGGGAAATACCAATCTTTCTGTTTTTTAGAACCTTCCTTTATGATGATAGGGTTTGGCACGTCAGAAGCTTAAATTAGTTTTATAAACATTGTTGAACTTAGATAATAACAATCTTAATAAGCTTTCATACCAACCGTCCCATTCGTCAAAGTCCTTTCTTTTTAAGGCTAAAGTTACTAACCTTAAATTTTGCGTTTTGGTTCTTAAAGCAACAGTTACATTCCAATCATCTATGCTTGTGGCATCTTGGATAAATGCAAAATGTGTTGCTGTGTCTTGCTTAAAATTTTCGCCACTAAAAACAAAATTTGTTTTTAAAGGAGCAGCAAAGCAGCCCTTAATTGTAGTGTCAATTACTTGAGTATTTGCTTTAAACGAAGCCATAAAGCATAAGGCTATAATTAATAGTTTTTTCATTTGAATTTTTGTTAAAATAATGTTGGGATAAATAAACCTAAGAAAATAATTGCACCATAGGCAAACCAAGATGCCCATCCTTTAAGTACTTTAGTATGTAACAATACATTGATTGCAGCACCCATTATTACAAAGCAAATAGCAGTTACAACCTTGTTTGTGTAGATGCCTTCTTGTAAACTTTTTTCATTAATAAAAAGCATTATTAAGGCTGGGATAAATGCTAGAATTGAAATTAATTGTTTCATTTTGTTTTTATTTTTATTTTAATTTGAAATTGTGTACTCTATTGTGTTATTATC
>JBMLOR010000114.1:0-4675 GCA_049242865.1 Chitinophagaceae bacterium
CCCACACTTTCGGGAGAATAATTTCCTAAAAAAATACTACCTGCATTTGTAATTTTTTCTGATAACTCAGTTGCATGTTCACCAGTAATGATTAAATGTTCTGGAGCATATTCATTAATTAAATCAGCAATGGCTTGATTATTTTCTAATACAAAAAACTTGCTATTTTCTAAGGCTTTGATTGCTGTATTTTTTCGTGGTAAAATTTCAATTTGTTTGTCAATTTCTGCTTTAATTACATCAATTAATTCTGGGTTACTTGTAACTAAAATTACTTGACTATCAGCACCATGTTCAGCTTGGCTTAATAAATCGGCAGCAACAAAAGCTGCATTACAATCTTTTGTTGCCCAAACACATACTTCACTCGGTCCTGCAGGCATGTCAATTGCAACACCATATTGTTGAGAAATTTGCTTTGCCATAGTAACATATTGGTTGCCTGGTCCAAAAATTTTAAAAACTTTTTGTACCGTTTCAGTTCCAAAAGTTAAAGCAGCAATAGCCTGTACACCTCCAATTTTGTAAATGGTTGAAATGCCCAATTCGTGAGCTGCAAATAATATTGCAGGGTGAATGGTGCCATCTGTTTGTGGTGGTGTAGTTACTACAATTTCTTTACAGCCTGCAATTTTTGCAGGTATGGCCAGCATTAAAAGAGTTGAAAATAGGGGAGCAGTTCCTCCAGGAATATATAATCCAACTTTATCTATACCAATGGCTTTTCTCCAACAAGTTACGCCAGGCATGGTTTCAACTTCTTGGGTAATAGTTGTTTGATTTTGGTGGAATTTTGTAATGTTTTCAATTGCTATTCTAATAGCCTGTTGTAAATCTTCAGAAACTAATAAAGTAGCTTCGTTAATTTCTTCGTTTGTTACTTTTAAGTTATTTAAAATTACTTGATCGAATTGTTGCGTATACGCTAAAAGTTTTGCATCGCCAAATGCTTGCACATCTTGCATTATGGTTTGCACTTTGCTAAAAATTGTTTCAAAATTTGTAGTAGGACGTTTTAAAATGTCTTTCCAAATTTGTTTATCAGGGTTTAAATAAGTTTGCATAATTTAAAGTATCATTTTTTCTATGGGTACTACTAATATTCCTTGAGCTCCAGCATCTTTTAATTGTTCAATAATATTCCAAAAATCATTTTCGCTTACAACACTATGAACACTACTCCAACCTGCTTCTGCCAATGGCAAAACTGTAGGGCTTTTCATGCCGGGTAATAAATTAATTATTGTTTCTAATTTATTATTTGGGGCGTTTAGCAATATGTATTTGTTGTTGTTTGCTTTTTTTACAGCATCAAGTCTAAACAATAGTTTATTTAAAATAGCATTAGCACTTTCGCTTAAGTTGTTGTTTTTTACTAAAACGGCTTGCGATTGTAAAATTGGCTCTACTTCTTTTAAACCATTCATTAATAAAGTACTTCCACTGCTAACTAAATCACAAATTGCATTTGCTAATCCTATACCTGGTGCAATTTCTACACTTCCACTAATTTCATGCACTTCGGCTGTAATTCCTTTTTTGGATAAAAATTGTTTTACCAATACCGGATAGCTTGTTGCAATTTTTTTATTTTGTAAGTAGTTGTTGTCGTAATTGTCACTTTTTGGAATTGCAATACTTAGCCTGCATTTTCCAAATCCCAACTCTCGAACAATCTCCACTTTTTTGTTTTTTTCATACAAAACATTTTCACCAACAATACCCAAATCTGCAACAGCATCTTGCACATATTCAGGAATATCATCATCTCTTAAAAAAAATACTTCAACAGGGAAGTTAGATGCTTGTGCTTTTAGTTTATTAGCACTGTTTTTTACATCAATACCACATTCTTTAAGCAGTAGCAATGATTCTTCTGAAAGTCTACCAGATTTTTGAATAGCTATTTTTAATAAATTCATAATAAAAAAAAAGCTTACCTAAGGTAAGCAATGTGTTATATAATAAATACAATTGATTACCATTTTGGTTTAAGTAAATGATGGTAATGATGTTGTATTTTTTTGTTCATGCAGCAAATATATATGTCAATTTAGTGCCGAAATAATTAATTTCTGAATTTGTAAAACATTAATGTGCATTAAACCAAATTGGTTTTTCATCGTTTGGGTCGGCATTATAATTTATAAATAATTCGTCGCCAACATTAATGTCTTTGATGGTTTGTATAGTAATGGTATCATGCTCAAAATCCATTTCGTATAGGCAATTGGCTTTGTAGCTGTGGTTGTAAATTGAAATGTAGCCCAAGCCTAATGCCCTTTTTTTTACATCGTCGCCCCATTCGAATAAGTAATTATATAATAAAGTTTTTTCGGCTTCTCTGCTTTCGGTTTCAGTGAAAACTAAAACAGGAGAAATTTCAATAATAGTGTTTGCTTTAATTTTTTCTGTAGCAAAAACACCTTTGCCTCTATTTTTTGATGGAGCAACTGTAATACAAGGTAGCATCATAATACTGCGAAAATATTGGTAATTCTTTTACATTTCTGAACTGAAAATAATGATTTGCTGATTATTTTTTTTGCTCCATTATTTATTGTCTATTATTAATTCATTAACCCTATTAAAACTTGCTGTTTTTATTATGCCTAATCTGTAAAGTTGAAGCACCATTTCTTTAGTAGAGTGCGATTTTATTTTTTTTGCAATATTGGTAAGGTGGTTGTCTATTGTTTTTACTGAAATATCAATTAAATCTGCAATTTGTGCTTTTGTAAGGTTTGTGCAGTACAATAAAATTATAATGCTTTCTTTTTCTGTAAGATTAAGTTGCTCCATCGTTTGTTTAAAAATCTTATCATCATTAGCATATAAAGATCTAGTTTGTAAAAGTTCTGGCGTAATTGGTAAATCTTTTAGTATAAGGTTACTAATATGGTAGTCTCCATTATTTACTTTATATATTGTGTTTATCAACCTTGATTCTATTTTGCCTTTCTCTGGTGACTTATCCAACTCAATAAATATACTTCTTGGTTTAAACCCAAGTGCACCTGCTTTAATACTAAGTGTTAATGCTTGTAATGTTAAAAAATTAGATATCATTATCACTTTTACATTGGGGAAAAGTTTTTTTAAAATCGTTGTTGTTTGTATTCCATCGATTATATCTAATTCATAAGATATTATTAATACATCTGGCAATAAATTATGTATACAATAATTTAAAAAATTGTAGCCATTTTTAGATGTATGAACAAGTTCAATGTTCTTATTTTTTGCTACAATGTTTTTTATTACATGCACAAGTACATCGTTATTATCTGCAATTGCAATAGAAATAGGTTGTTTGAGCATTATATCTTCAATAGATAAAGGCCCATTGGTATTGTTTTCCATAGGATTTTTTATTACTTTTTTTAATGGAGGTTGCAAAATGATTCACAAAACAAACAACCTTAAGGGATAAATACTGGATTTTGAACAAATGTAGGTAATACTCCTCATTTTCATAAAGAACTTTGAAGAATAGTTTTGCAATTGTAAATCAAGAACATGTTTTTGATTGATAAATCCAATTTTAAATCTTAAAAAATCTATTTTATGAAAATCCAAAATCCTTTAAAAAAAATTGTAGTTTTATTATGTACTGTTGTTTGTTTAACTTCTAAAGTTACCGCTCAATACACAATTAATAGTTATGGAATAACCCTCTGTGGTGCTGAGTTTGGTGAAAAAAATTTACCAGGTGTACTTAACGTTCATTACACATATCCTACAGTTAAGGATATTCATTATTTTGCATCAAAGGGAATAAAACTTATTCAGCTTCCATTTAAGTGGGAACGTATTCAGCAAAATCTTGGAGGCCCATTAAACCAGAGAGAACTGTTACTCATTCAACAATTTGTTGACAATTGTGCTTACTATGATGTTAAAGTAAATTTAGTATTACAAAATTTTGGTAGATATTCTATAAATAATATTGAGTACATAGTGGGAGGAAATGTTGTATCAGCAAATCATTTAGCAGATTTTTGGCAAAAAATGGCCAAAGCAATGATAAACAAACAAAATATTGTTGCTTTTACATTGATGAACGAACCACATGATATGCAAGGATATAATTGGCCATACACTGTTCAAAAAGTTATTAATTCAATTAGACAAGCAGATGGAATAACTGCATTAATTATTGATGGTGAAAACTACTCTAATCCAGCTACTTGGGAATATTATAATGATAACTTGAAATACTTAAAAGATCCAGCTAATAATATTTATTTTAATGCACATTGTTATTTTGATAACGACTACTCAGGTAGGTATAAAGTTTCTTATGATTATGATGGAGCTAATGAATGGACTGGTGTTCAAAGAATTCAGCCTTTTATAAATTGGTTAAAGAAAAATAACTTAAAAGGGTATGTTGGTGAGTTTGGAATTCCAAAAAACGATGCTAGATGGTTTAAAGTTTTGAATAATTTTTTGGAATGTTTAAAAAGAAATAATCTAAAAGGTTCTTATTGGGCTGCAGGGCCTTGGTGGAAAAATTATCCTTTATCTATTCAACCTGAAAATAATCAAGATCAACCGCAACTTTTAGTTTACCAAAAATATTTTACAAGAGATCATATAAGATAGTATTTGCAAGTACTTAAATTGATATTTAATACATTATATCCTATGAAATATAAAAGAGTGGTATTTT
>JBMLOR010000114.1:4775-10789 GCA_049242865.1 Chitinophagaceae bacterium
ATCAAAAACTGAGCTAAGGCAATACTTTGTTTTTTAACTTGCCTAATTTCAACATGCTCATCTATAGGATTTTGCAAAGCAATTACACTAATTCCTTTTTCTTTATACCAACTAGCGTTAATAAAATGTTTAATGTGAATACTACCTTTAAGATAATGAAAACCATTATTGGTAAATGCTTCTGTAATGTGTTCAAAAATTTGTGTTGGAATTAGTGATTCATCTTTTGCACTTACATAAACTTGTAAATAATAGTCAGTTGAAATTTCATTTGTTTTTTGTTTGAAGATTTTTTTAAAACCATATTTATACTCATAAAGTAAAGCAGAAATATCAGCTAATACAGCACTAGCGGTTGGCAAACTACCAGCACCTTTGCCATAAAAAAACTGTGTTTCGCTAAAGCTACTTTCGATTACAACCCCATTGTATTCGTTTTTTACAAAACTAAGCGGACTATTTTTTGCCACAAATTGAGGTAAAACAAAAGCAGCAATTTTACCATTTTTTAATGTTTTTGCAGTAGCAACTAATTTTACGTCTTGGTTGTTTTCTTCTGCAACTTTAAAATCAAAAGCAGTTATATTTTGTATGCCAGCGTGAACTATATTTTTGGGATGCTGAATTATTCCAAATGCATGAGCAACAATGATACTCCATTTATTTACAGCATCAATTCCCTCAATATCCAAGCTAGGGTTAGCTTCTGCAAATCCTAGTTGTTGAGCTTGTAATAAAGCTTGTTTAAAATCAATTTTATCTTCGAGCATCTTGGTTAAAATATAGTTAGTGCTGCCATTAATAATGCCACTAGTACTTACTAATAAATCATTATCGTAATATTCCTCTAAGTTTCTTATCACAGGTATAGATGCTGCACAACTAGCCTCATATAGTAACGAAACATTATTTTCTTTTTGAAGTTTTAGTAGTTCATTGAAATTTTCGGCAATCATTTTTTTGCTTGCACTAACCACATGTTTTTTGTTTTTTAATGCAGTACTTACAAATTCAAAAGCTGCTTGTGTATCACTAATTACTTCTACCACAACATTTATATCATTATCATTAAGTATGCTGTAAGCATCAGTTGTAAAAAGTTCATCAGGAGCATTTCGTTTTTTGGTACTATCTTTTACACAAATTTTCTTTATGCTAGCTTGTAAACTAGGAGTGCGTTGTAATACTTTGTAAACGCCTTCGCCCACTACTCCAAAACCAATTAATCCAATATTTAATTTATTAAGATACATGTAAACTTTTATTTTTTTTTATTGTATTGTTATCTAAAAATTTTTTAATTATCGCTGTAATTTTTTTTGTTTCAACCAAAAAGCCATCATGTCCAAAATCTGAGTTTATAGTTTCAAATTGTGCATTTAAAATATTATCGGCTAAAAATTGTTGTTCTTGTACTGGAAATAAAATGTCACTGTTTATTCCAATAATAAGTGTGCTTGCAGTTATTTTCTTTAAAGCAGTTGATAAATCCTGTTTGTTTCTAGCAACATTATGGCTATCCATTGCTTTGCTTAATATTACGTAACTATATGCATTAAATCTGTCTACCAATTTTTTGCCTTGATAATTTTGATAACTAGCTGCTTTAAAAATTGCTGGTAAATCATTGTTTGATTCACTTTGAGTTTTGTAATAAGCTTTATAATTTCTATAACTCAACAATGCAATACTTCTTGCAACAGCTAAGCCTTTTGAGCCCCCATTTGGTTTATTATCAAAATAAGTTTCGTCTGCAAAAATGGCCATACGTTGGCTTTCGTTAAAAGCAATACCCCAAGGACTATGAACTGCATTTGTGGCTAATAAAATAAGTTGATTGAAAATATTTGGTTGATAAATATTCCATTCTAAAGCTTGCTGACCACCTTGTGATCCTCCAATTAAAATATCAATTTTTTCTATGTTTAAATGAAGCCTCAGTAATTCATGCACTTGAACCATGTCTCTAACAGTAATTTCAGGAAAACTACTGTAATACGGTTTTTGTGTATTGGGGTTAATGCTTGTTGGTCCAGAAGTTCCATAGCAACTTCCTAAATTATTAGGGCATATTATAAAATATTCATTTGGATTAAATAAAAAGTTTTCACCAAATAAGCCATTCCACCAATCTAAAACATTACTATTTGCAGTTAAGGCATGACAAACCCAAACAACATTATTTTTGGCTTCGTTGAGTTTTCCAAAAGAATGGTAAGCAACCGTAAGATTACTAAGTTGCTTACCATTTTCTAATGTAATAGGACTGTGGTGATGATACACTTTATTATCCATAGAATTTCTTAAAACTTTCATTGATTTGCATTTAAGCAGTTATAGAAAGGTTGTTACGTTCAGAATTAATAAAACCTAAAGCTTGTTCAAAATCTGCGATAATGTCGTCAATGTGTTCAATACCTACGCTAACCCTCAACAAGCCAGCTTCAACGCCAGCAGCTTTTTGTTCTGCTTCTGTAAGTTGTTGATGGGTTGTTGCTGCTGGGTGAATAATTAATGTTTTTGCATCACCAACATTTGCTAAATGACTTACTAATTGTAGGTTATCAATTACAGTTTCGGCGGCATCTGTTCCGTTTTTTAATTTAAATGATAAAACTCCGCCAAAACCATTAGTTAAATATTTTTTAGCTAGTGTATGATATTTGCTAGTTTCTAAACCAGGATAGTTAACATACTCAACATCATCATGTTGTTGTAACCATTTTGCTAGCGACAATGCATTTTGGGCAGTACGTTCTACACGTAATGATAATGTTTCTAAACCTTGTATTAATTGAAAAGAATTAAAAGGAGAGATGGCGGCTCCAAAATCTCTTAAGCCTTCTACTCTTGCTCTTATAGCAAAAGCAATATTTGGTAAACCTAGTGGATTATTAACTCCAAAAACATCTGCAAAAACCAAACCATGATACCCTTCTGAAGGTTCTGTAAACTGAGGAAATTTGCCATTGCCGTAATTATAATTACCACCATCAATTACAACACCACCAATAGTTGTTCCATGTCCACCAATCCATTTTGTAGCACTAGCTACAACAATGTTAGCACCATGTTTTATTGGTTGAAAAAAGTAACCTCCAGCACCAAAAGTATTATCAACAACAAGAGGTATATCATACTTTTTGGCAAGTGCTGCTATTGCTTCAAAATCTGGAATATTAAAACCAGGATTGCCAATTGTTTCCAAATAAATTGCTTTGGTTTTATCATTAATTTGAGCCTCAAATGCTTCTACAGTATCGCCTTCTGCAAATCTTGTTTCAATGCCTAATCTTTTAAAAGCAACTTTAAATTGATTGTAAGTTCCTCCATATAAAAAAGATGTTGTAACAAAATTGTCGCCTGCTTGAAGTATGTTATTTAAAGCAATAAATTGTGCTGCTTGACCCGATGAAACTGCAACAGCTGCAACTCCACCTTCTAAAGCTGCAATTCTTTTTTCAAACACATCCGTTGTAGGATTCATTAACCTGGTGTAAATGTTTCCAAACTCTTTTAGTCCAAATAAATTGGCTGCATGTTTACTATTTTTAAAAACATACGATGTTGTTTGGTAAATGGGTAAAGCTCTTGAACCTGTTGTAGGGTCAGCTTCTTGTCCTGCATGTAATTGTAATGTTTCGAATTTATAATTTGTTGTACTCATTGTTAGTTATTTTAGTTTTTTTTTGAATGTTTTTTGCTCATCGATTGCTTTGATGAAATTTTAAAAGAAAAATATTGCAACTTTTTGATGGCTAATGGCTATAGAAAGCCTATTGCCCCTTACGTGCTAAGATTATAAAAGTTATAAATTGTAAGAAATCTTAGCACTACATACAGCAAATACAACAAGCCATACAAATCATTGTACAGCAAATAAATGTAGTGTTACTAGTGAATTTTGAAAGGAGAGATGAATTTAATCTCTGTAGTTGCTTTTGGGAAGTGCTAAATGTTTTTGTCATTTTTTTCAATTTATATTTCCCCATATTTCAATGGGGTTAGGAATTAGCACCTATTTTCCAATCTTAATTAAAAGACTTATAGTTGGTTGCTTGCGAATCATTGAGCCTATTCTCTCCTCGCATCTCTATAAATTTCAACAGCACAGATGTGTGTTTTAATTCGTTGCAAATGTATATGAATAGTTTTTTATAAATCAAAATTTTTTTAAATTTATTTTCATTTTTTTCTATTTGTTTATCTACAAACAACCAAAAGTTTAAAATATTTAGTAAAGCTTATACACATAATATGCTTTGTTAATAAGTAATACCCTTAATTTTGCACCTCGAAAAAAAAGTTAGTGTAATTAAAAGTACAAGTTAATAGCAATGTTTTATTTAATCACACACTAAAATTTTCAAATCATCAAATTGTCAAATTAAAAAAAATGGCTGACTTAAAATTTCAACGCAACTTTGGTATTGCAGCTCATATCGATGCTGGTAAAACCACAACAACTGAGCGTATTTTACGCTACACAGGTATGATTCACAAAATTGGTGAAGTGCACGATGGTGCAGCAACTACAGACTGGATGGAGCAAGAAAAAGAGCGTGGTATTACAATTACTTCTGCTGCTGTAAGTTGTCAATGGAATTTCCCTACCAATAAAGGTGTTAAAACTCCTGATACAAAATCTTATTATTTCAACATCATTGATACTCCAGGTCACGTTGACTTTACTGTTGAGGTAGAACGTAGTATGAGGGTGTTAGATGGTTTGATTGCATTGTTTAGTGCTGTTGATGGTGTAGAGCCTCAAAGTGAAACAGTTTGGCGTCAAGCTAACCGTTATAAAGTACCAAGAATTGGGTTTGTAAATAAAATGGACCGTAGTGGTGCTGACTTTTTAATGGTTGTTCAACAAGTTAAAGATATGTTGGGTGCAAATGCTGTGCCTTTGCAATTACCAATTGGTGCTGAAGATAATTTTAAAGGTGTGGTAGACCTTATTAAAATGAAAGGTATTATTTGGCACATGGAAACTGAAGGAATGACTTTCGATGAAATTGATATTCCTGCAGACATGGTTGCTGAAGCTGAAGAGTGGAGAGGAAAATTAGTAGAAAGCGTTGCTGAATACGATGATACATTGATGGAGAAATTCTTCGATGATCCAAATAGCATCACAGAAGATGAAATGCACGAAGCAATCCGTAAGGCTTGTATCGACTTAAGCATCGTTCCAATGATGTGTGGTTCATCTTTCAAAAACAAAGGTGTACAAACTGCTTTAGATGCTGTTTGTAGATATTTACCTTCTCCAGTTGATATTGAAGATACTGTAGGTACAGACCCTGATACAGGTGCTCAGTTAATAAGAAAAGCTGATCCAAAAGAACCTTTTGCAGCATTGGCTTTCAAAATTATGACTGACCCATTTGTTGGTCGTTTAGCTTTCTTTAGATGCTATTCTGGTCACTTAGATGCTGGTTCTTATGTTTTAAATGTAAGAAGTGGTAAAAAAGAGCGTATCAGCCGTATCATGAAAATGTTTGCAAACAAACAAAACCCAATCGATTTTATCGAAGCTGGTGATATTGCTGCAGCAGTAGGATTTAAAGAAATTAAAACAGGTGATACTTTGTGTGATGAAAAACATCCTATCACTTTAGAAAATATGTTTATTCCAGAACCAGTTATCGCAATTGCTGTTGAGCCAAAAACTCAAGCAGACGTTGATAAAATGGGTATGGCTATTGCAAAATTGGTGGAAGAAGATCCTACATTACGTGTAAACACTGATGAAGATACTGGCCAAACAATTTTAAGAGGTATGGGTGAGCTTCACTTAGAAATTATCATCGATCGTATGCGTCGTGAATTTAAAGTTGAAGTAAACCAAGGTGCACCACAAGTGGCTTACAAAGAAAGTTTTGGAACAACTGTAACACACAGAGAAGTGTTGAAAAAACAATCTGGTGGTCGTGGTAAATTCGCTGATATTCAGTTTGATTTAGGACCTGCTGATGAAGAGTGGTTAGCAGCAAACGAAGGTAAAAACT
>JBMLOR010000115.1:0-1474 GCA_049242865.1 Chitinophagaceae bacterium
AATTATTTAATCAAGCTTATCTAATCCCATTTTTTGCAAATCCATTCCGAAGCTTAAGCCTCTATCAATTAAAACTTGCTCAATTTCGCTTAAAGATTTTTGACCAAAGTTTCTAAACTTCATCAAATCTTCTTGCTCGTATTGTACCAATTCGCTCAAGCTATTAATTTTAGCTGCTTTTAAGCAGTTAAATGCACGAACACTAAGATCTAAATCTTCTAATGGAGTTTTTAATACTTTACGTAAGTGTAAAACATTTTCATCAACTACATCTTCACGTTTTTCTTCTTTAGTGTCGAAAGTGATATTTTCGTCAGTAATAATCATCAAGTGTTGAATTAAAATTCTTGATGCTTGTTTTACTGCTTCTTCAGGATGAATTGTACCGTCTGTGCTAACGTCTAAAATTAATTTTTCAAAGTCAGTTCTTTGCTCTACACGGTAGTTTTCGATACTGTATTTTACGTTTTTTATTGGTGTATGAATACTATCAATTGCAATATATCCAAACTCAGTATCTTTTGGTTTGTTATCTTCTGCAGGTACATAACCTCTACCTTTAGAAATAATTAAAGTAATTTCTAGTTTAGCACTTGGATCCATAGTGCATAATACCAACTCAGGGTTCATTACTTCAAAATTGGTACTCAACTCACCAATCATTGCAGCAGTAAATTCGCCTTTATTTTTTACTGAAAGTGTAATTTTTTCAGTATTAGTATCACTTTCTGCATTACGTTTAAAACGAACTTGTTTTAAATTTAAAATAAGTTCTGTAACATCTTCAGTGATGCCCTTCATAGTAGCAAACTCATGGTCAACACCAGCAATTTTAATACCAGTGATGGCAAATCCCTCTAAGCTACTAAGTAATACTCTACGTAAAGCATTACCTATTGTTAAACCATAACCTGGTTCAAGTGGGCGAAACTCAAATTGACCTTCAAATTCAGTTACTTTTTGTAAAACGATTTTATCGGGTTTTTGAAAATTTAAAATGGCCATTCTTTTTTGTTTTTTCCTGCTATTGCAGGATTAATGATTAATTAAATTACAATTCTTTGTAGGATTACTAAATAATAAAAATTTAGTAATAAGTATTATTTAGAATACAACTCTACTATTAATTGTTCTTTTATATTTTCAGGAACACTCTCTCTTTCAGGGTAAGTGATGAAAGTACCAGTTTTAGCATTTTCGTTCCAATCTACCCAACTAAATTTTGGATTTTTGCCACGAGCTTTTGATAAAACTGCTGAATTTTCTACACTTTTTGGTGCATAAGCAATTACGTCGCCTGGTTTACAACTATAAGATGGTACGTTTAATACTTGACCATTTACAGTGATATGTTTATGGCTAACTAATTGACGAGCTTCTGGACGACTAGCAACTAATCCCATACGGAAAATAGTGTTATCTAATCTTGCTTCTAAAAGTTTAATAAGGTTTTCACCTTTTACACCTTTCATTT
>JBMLOR010000116.1:0-1848 GCA_049242865.1 Chitinophagaceae bacterium
AAGATAAAATGTTATTATTACCTTCTTTTTTACCTGTGAAAGAAACTAAAGTTACAGGCAAAACCCCATCAGTTGTAAATGAAGTTAAGTTACTTACACAACCAGCTGCAGGTCCTCCATTATTTCTAGGAACAACATACCAATAATAAGTGGTATTGATTGTTAAACCAGAAATGTTTACACTAGTATTGGTGGTTGTTCCAATATTTACAGTAGGTGGGTTAGCGGTTCCAAAATAAATATCATAAGCAGTGGCAGTTGCACTCGTATTCCAACTAATAGTAGCTATTGGTGCAGTTATTGCAGTTGCCCCACTTATAGGGCTAATATTGGTTACACAACTCGGTGCTTGTGGAGCATTCAATAATTTAATTCCAAAATTACCATTAGCCCCATTTACTCCATCAATCATAAAATAATATGTTGTACCAGCTGTTAAACTTGGTGTAACTAAAATAAAACTAGTCCCAGTAGTTAAATTAAAAGATAAACTTGATGGTACTTCTGCCAGTGTCAAAGAAGGACAAGCACCAGTGGCAGTATAAATACCTAGCCATCCATTTAAAAACCCACCATTTAAGCCAGCAGGCCTTGTCATTTCTACATTATAAACACCTGTAACTGTTGGGGTGTATGAGTACCAAATGGTATTATTGGGAGTACTATTTGCAAAAGCAGGATCTCCAGTGGCGGTTGCACAAATTGTATTTGCATTTATCACAGCACCATTTAAGGTGAGAGGAGTTGCATTACAAACCAAATCATTTGCTGGCACACCATTACTAACCACTACTTTTGAAATGGTGGAGTAAGAAAATCCACCTCCATTACTACAGGTTACCTTACACCTAAAATCTGTACTTGAGTTTAATGTAGAAGTGGTGTATGAAGTTGAAGTTGAACCTGTACCTCCACTAACATTTGTAAAAGTATTTGCATCAGAAGGGCTACTTTCCCATTGATAAGTTAAACCTGTAATAGCAGGTAAATTTGGAAGTGACAGCACAGAAGTTCCAGAAGTACAAAGGTTATAAGTACTTGCCACACTTGTAATACTTGGAGGATTTCCACTACAAGGATTTACCAATTCAACAGAAACGCTATCAACAGATAAAGCCCATTGATTTTCGTCGGAGTAACAATTAAACCCTATAAAATAATTGCCATTACTAGTTGGTGTATGATTAATAGTAGCTAACGTATATGAAGCATTGGTTAATGAAGCTCCACCATTGTTATTCCAAAGTGTAGTTGTTTGTGATATGGTAGTTGCAGCACTCCCAATGGTTACTTTTAATTTTTCTGGAAAAGTATTTAGTCTAACTCTATACCAAAATTTTATAACATAATTGTTTCCTGTAGTCATTGCAATACTTGGGGTAATCATCCAAGCATCAGCAGGATTATTTAAATCGTATTCATACACCATGCAACCAGTGCCAAATGCTGCTGCATAAGGCCCATCTGTAAAAGTGGCTAATTTAGATGATTGCCAGTTGTTGCCAATGCCATCATTTATTCTTGTCCATCCTGTTGGCGGAAAAGTTCCACCTTCAAATCCTTCTGAAAGTAAAACTTGTGCTTTTGAAAATGTAGAAAAAAGCACTATTGTTAGTAACATGTAAAATTTCCTCATAAATAGTTGTTTTGTCAAATGTATATAAAAGAAAATGCCCCAAAAATTTTCGGGGCATTTTTTAATATGAATATTAATCTATTTTACAAATTTTAGAATTTGTGTTTCATTAGTTGATTTAGTTAATCTTAATAAATAAGTTCCCTTAACCAAATTTTGTACATCAAACTGAATATTTAATGAACCATTGGTTGTTGTAACTTGTTGAGATT
>JBMLOR010000117.1:0-2017 GCA_049242865.1 Chitinophagaceae bacterium
CCAGGCATAAACACGCCTTTATAATTTTTTCTTTCTATGAAAAGATGCACCGTTTCGCCATAAGTATGAATACCACTAATAATAACTTCACCATCAACATCAGTTAAAGTAGTTGGTTTTAAATAACTTTTACCCCCACGATTTGTAGTTTCAATCCAAGCACTAGTGGCATCGTCAACTTTTAAAGCTAAATATTTCACACCATCGCCATGTGTATATATGTGATCGGCGATTTCATTGTTTTTTCTTAGAGGTGTGGTTAAAACAAATGTTAGCTTATTTTGCTGCAATACATAACTCACTTTATCTTTTACACCAGTTTCTGGACCTGCGTATGCTAAACTTTTAAACCCAAATGCAGTTTTATAAAAATGAGCTGCTTGCTTTGCATTACCAACATAAAACTCCACAAAATCTGTTCCATGTAAAGGCAAAAAGTCGTTAGATGTTTGTTCTTTAATTTTTTGTATTGCTATAGATTCCATTTAATTTTTAATTGATTGATTTGGTGATTGATTGATTAAGAAATGAGTTGATTAAACAATTAAATAAATTGGTGATTAGTTCCTTTTATGGTTAATAAGATAT
Organism: Chitinophagaceae bacterium; assembly: GCA_049242865.1. Lineage (GTDB taxonomy): Bacteria > Bacteroidota > Bacteroidia > Chitinophagales > Chitinophagaceae > CAIVPM01. The sequence goes on from JBMLOR010000117.1 coordinate 589, forward strand.
AATTGATTAGATATCATCACTAAACAAAAAAACAATGTAACCATTAAAAAAATAAGCAATTAAACCCTTAAACTTTCAAAATTTTGTTTATTGGCATAAGCCATAGCAGCTTCTCTAACCCAAGCACCTTCATCCCAAGCTTTTTGTTTTGCTGCTAATCTTTCTTTGTTACAAGGTCCATTACCTTTTACAACTTCCCAAAATTCGTCCCAATTTATTTCACCAAAGTCGTAATGCTTTCTTTCTTCATTCCATTTTAAATCAGGGTCGGGTAAAGTCATTCCTAAAACTTTAACTTGCATCACACACATATCTACAAATTGTTGGCGAAGTTCGTCGTTACTTTTTCGTTTAATTTTCCAAGTAGTACTTTGTTCAGAGTTTGAACTTTCAGCATCTTTTGGTCCAAACATCATTAAACTTGGCCACCACCATCTATTTATAGCATCTTGGCACATTGCTTTTTGTGCATCTGTACCTTGACTAAGCGTTAATAAAATTTCGTAACCTTGGCGTTGATGAAAACTTTCTTCTTTACAAATACGAACCATTGCACGTGCATAAGGCCCATAACTTGTTCTACACAACATTACTTGGTTTAAAATTGCAGCACCATCAACCAACCAACCAATAGCACCCATATCTGCCCATGTAAGAGAAGGATAATTAAAAATAGAAGAATATTTTGCTTTACCTGTAAGCAACTGATTTGTCATTTGGTCTCTTGTAATACCCAAAGTTTCAGCTGCTGAGTAAAGGTATAAGCCATGGCCAGCTTCGTCTTGAACCTTTGCCAGCAAAATAGCTTTACGTTTAAGCGAAGGAGCTTTTGTAATCCATGCACCTTCGGGCAACATGCCTACAATTTCGCTGTGGGCGTGTTGGGAAATTTGCCTAATGTTGGTTTGCCTGTATTTTTCAGGCATCCAATCTTTTGGCTCAATTTTAATTTCGTTTTCTATTTTGTTGTTAAACAAATTTTCTACATCAATTATCATGGAGCAAATATAAATGTTTGATTGCAGATGCTAACAAGTGTTAGTTGAAATTATTTTAAATATTCTCTTACTTTTTGATTGATGAATTGTTGTACGCTTTCCCAAGTTTGATTTTTTAAACTAATAGGATTGAATCGCCACTAACATTAAAAAAATTCTTTTTGGAAATACTATGAGGTAGTTCTTACATTAAATAAAAGATTTTTAAACGTCGTAATAGCCATTAACTCGTTTAATAAGGAAAAAGTGTGGGGTTCAACTGTCTCAAGGTGTAGCATCTAAAATCGGTTAATTGTTTATTAATTACAGCACTTGCTAAATACAAGGTTGTTAGTGGTAAAAATTTTGCTTTTAATAAAGTTTCAGTTATTTTTTCGTCACCATAATATCTTCTGCAATTTCTAATATCATCAACGTCGCCACGTTCAAAA
>JBMLOR010000118.1:0-21406 GCA_049242865.1 Chitinophagaceae bacterium
AGTTGACATATTTAAAAATTTTGGCAAATGTAGCTTTAGTAGAATGATATTCTATCAATAATTTATAATAAAGAATAAATACATACAATCATCCTAATTATTATAAACAATATTCTAAAATAATTAATAAAATCGTTATTAAAAGAATAAACGATTATATACAAAAACTTTTAAGTGAACGCTAGAAACATTTTATTCGTGTGGTTCTATATGAATTAACACATGCCCAAGTTGAGGTAACTCATGCCGTAAAGTATCTTTTAAAACGTGGGCTATATGATGCCCTAGTTTTACAGTAATTGAAGCATCAACTGTGGCATGTAAATCAACATGAAACTTCATCCCTGATTTTCTGATAAAACATTTTTCCGTACCAATTATACCATCAACAGTTAAAGAAATTTTTCTAATATCTTCAATTAAATCGTCGTATACATGTTCATCCATAATTTCACTAAGAGCAGGTCTGAAAATTAAATAGCTATTATAAAAAATGAAGCCAGAAGCAAAAAGTGCAGCCCAATCGTCGGCAGTTTCATAACCTTTTCCAAAATATAATGCAATTGAAATACCAATTAAAGCAGCTACAGAAGTTATGGCATCGCTTCTGTGATGCCAAGCTTCAGCCATTAAAGATGAACTATTAATTTCTTTTGCTTTTTTCATAACCAATTGAAAAGAAATTTCTTTCCAAATAATTAATGGAATTAAAACAAATAATGTCCAGGGTTTTGGCAATTCGTGAGGCGTTTGAATATTTTGTATACTCACATAAGCAATTATAGTGGCAGAAATTATTAAAAAACCAACTACTAAAAAAGTGATTAATGGCTCAGCTTTTCCGTGCCCATAGGGGTGATTATCATCGGCAGGTTTGTTTGAATATTTTAATCCAAATAAAACTAGTAAAGATGAAAAAATGTCTGCAGTAGACTCTAACGCATCTGCAACAAGTGCATAAGAATTACCAGCAAAACCAGCAACAGCTTTGATTATTGCCAAAATTGCATTACTTGCAATACTTAAAAAAGTAATTTTTATTGCAGATTGTTTGTTTTGATTTGACATGAACGGCAAAACTATGACTTACCTGATTAAGTCATAATTATCAATTAGTAGTTTATAAATTAATTTCATTTACAGTGGCGTTGCCAGCTTCAAACTGTTGAATATTATTGATTGTAGTTTGTGCAATTTGTGTTAAAGCTTCGTGTGTAAGAAAAGCCTGATGAGCTGTGATTAATACATTGGGAAATGAGAGCAATCTACTGATATCATCATCTAAAATCAACTGCTCAGATAAATCTTTAAAAAACAAATCTTGTTCTTGCTCGTACACATCAATGCCTAGATAAGCAATCTTTCCTTTTTTTAAAGCAGCGATAGTATCTTTTGTATGCAACAAACCTCCCCTACTAGTATTTATAAGCATTACATGTGGTTTCATCGCTTTTATAGCAACTTCATTAATGATGTGTTTAGTTTGTGGAGTAAGTGGGCAATGCAATGAAACAATATCTGCATTTGCAAATAAATTTTCTAAGGTAACATATTCCACTCCAACAGATTTTAAATAGTCTGATTCGTTTACATCATAAGCTATTACCTTACAACCAAACCCTAGCATAATTTTACAAAATGCAATGCCTATTTTACCTGTACCAATAACACCAACTGTTTTTTCAAATAAGTTAAATCCTGTAAGTTTATCTAACGAAAAATTTCCTTCTCGTACTCTATTATACGCTTTATGAGTTTTTCTATTTAGCGTTAGTATTAAAGCAACAGCATGCTCAGCAACAGCTTGTGGTGAATAAGCAGGTACTCTATAAACTTTAATAGTAGCAGCCTGTGCTGCATTAATATCAACATTGTTAAACCCTGCACATCGGAGAGCAATAAATTTTACGCCATTTTCTTTTAAAGCTGCTATAACTGTTGCATCAACTTTATCATTTACAAAAATACAAATGCCATCAAATCCGCTCGAAAGATTAACAGTTTGCAGAGTTAATGAAACATCGAAATAAAAAAATTGTATGGATGTATTTTGATTATTGGCTTCAAAATATAATTTGTCGTAGGGCTGTGTACTAAAAAAAGCAATTCTCATATTAGGGTAGTTTTATAACGTGTAATAATTCTTGTTTACTAACTACCCCACTTTTACGCCAAATAATTTTGCCATTTTTAAATAGCATTAAAGTAGGTACGCCTTGAATTTGAAATTGTTGTGCAGTGGTAGGATTTTTATCAACATCAATTTTAATGATGCTTGCTGTTTCGCCAACTTCATCTTTAACCTGTTTTAAAATGGGCGACATCATTTTGCATGGACCACACCATTCGGCAAAAAAATCTACCAATACGGGCTTATCTTGATTTATAATTTCAGTAAAAGTCATAATTTTTTATTTTATTGCTTAAAAACTTACTTCATTTTTTGTTTATTTTTTGAAATAGATACATTACACCCATTTATGCCACAACAACTTGTGTTAAAAATTGCCATTGAACAAAATAATTAACCAACAATACCAAACATAACATCGCTTGTTATTAATGCTTGGCTAATAATAATAACTCCAAATACGAGTCAAAGTATTCTAAATAAATTCCATTTAGCCAATAACAATGATTTCATACAAAGCTTAATTTTTTATTTTTGAAATGATTGAATTTAAATCAATCAAACCCTGAGTTCTAAAAACTTCTACTCCTTTTTTAAAGTAAATTAGGGTAGGCATTTCTTCAATAGCAAATGCTTTTGATAAAGCCTCCTGCTCGCTTACATTAATTTTAATCACTTTAAATTTTTGCTGTAAACTATCAATTGTAGGTTCCATTTTTTTACAAGGAGGACACCAAGGTGCTCCAAAATCTACAAACACATTTTCATACTGTTTTAAATCGGATATAAATGTTTCTATTTGTAGTTGTGGAACTTCTATTCCTTTTTCAATTGGCATATTCGCTTGCTTCCATTTATTTATGCCACCTTGCAAATTATAAACTTTTGTAAAGCCTTTACTGTAAAGCCACTGCATAGCACTATTGCTTCTTATACCACTTAAGCAATATACTAATACAGTTTTATGTTTGTCTAAAGCTTGTACTCTTTTTGCAAATTCAACTTCGTTGTTCCAATCTGCTTGTAATGCTTGTGGCAAATGGCCACTGTTATATTCTGTTATGCTTCTAACATCCAATAATTGAGTTTCATTTTGTTTAAGTTCCTTATCAAATGCAGCAACTGGAATACTTTGTGCTGAAGCATTTTTACAAGCCAAAAAACTAATAACACAAAAAACAAAAAGTACTTTTCTAACATTTATCATAAATAATTATTTAGTCTTACAAGTGTTTAGTCCTAATACAGTATACAAAGGACAAAAACTAATTACACTTGTAAGCAAAAAAATAGCTGCAATAATAATTGCAATCCATGCAAATGTACCACTAAATGTTTTGGTAAAATATAAAGCAACTAATACAGAAGCAATTACCAAACGAATAAACTTATCTAAACTACCCATGTTCTTTTTCATAAATTAAAATATTTAAATTAACTAATATTTAAAATGCAAAGTTCTATCAAATATTAAAGCTTAAAACATGATAAAAATCATATTTCTACCTATTGTTTATCATTTTTAAAACATGCTAGGTGTAACATTTTTGCATTGTAAATAACATCATTTATGTGTGCAACAGTTAACAAGTATGAATCTAAAGTACATAAACTTCAACACTTTATTTATCCTGAAATTAATGCATTAATTGAAGAAACTTTATGTTTTATTAATGTATACAATTATGAAAATCTTGAAGAAAAACTACATAAACTTCAAGAAGAATTTTTAAGCTTGATTCATATTGAAAATAAACTTGTATTTCCTGTAGTATTATCTGTATTTAAAAAAGATTTCGATTTTGCATTCTTTCCAAATACACATGAAATAATACAATTAACTGCTTGTAAAGAAACTAAAGTAAACAACTATTTAAGTCATATAAAACAAATAGTTGACCTTGACGAAAATAATCTTAAGAATGATTTTGAAGTTCAATTATCTAAACTATTTAACTTATTTGATTTAAGTTATTTGCCAGCCAAAAAAAGGTGGACATCGATGCTGCAAATGCTCTCTCCAAAAGCAGTGCAATGCAATAATAGAGATACAGATGGTTGCAGATGTGGTAATAAAAATAATGAGCCTCTAAATCACAAACAACAACATCATAATCATTAAGTTTTGTAGCAACATGAATAACACCAACAACATACAACAAAATACTAGTTGTTATCACTGTGGCAATGATTGTGGTAATCATGCTATTAAAGCATACGACCATCAATTTTGTTGTCAAGGTTGTACATCTGTTTATGAAATTCTTGATAGAAATAACTTATGCAATTATTACAACATCAACAATCATCCTGGCTTAAGCCAAACAACAACAATAAACAAAAACAAATTCGAGTACTTAGATAGTCAAGAAGTTATAAAACAGCTAATTAAATTTAGCAATAACAATACCATTCACATACAATTTTACTTGCCTCAAATGCACTGTAGCAGTTGTGTTTGGCTATTAGAACAATTACATAACATTAACAATGGTATAGAAAGTTGTACAGTAAATTTTGTAAACAAAGAGGTTTTTATAATCTATGATCAATCCAAAACAAGTTTAAGAAAAGTGGTAGAAACCTTAACTAGTGTTGGTTACGAACCTTATATAAATTTAAACAGTATTAATACAAATTATACAGCACCAAACAATAAAAAAAGAATTCTAAAAATAGGAGTTGCAGGGTTTTGTTTTGCTAATATAATGATGCTCAGTTTCCCAGATTATTTAGCTGGAGATTATACTATAGAGCCTATTATAAAAAATGGTTTACAAATTATTGCTATTATATTATCTATACCTGTTTTACTCTATGCTGCTCAAGAATTTTTTACATCGGCTTATTATGGAATAAAGAATAAGTTTCTAAATATTGACGCTCCTGTAGCTATAGCAATAGTCATTACTTTTTGCAGGAGCGTCTACGAAATATTTACCCACCAAGGTAATGGATATTTAGATAGTATGAGTGGCATTGTTTTTTTTATGCTAGTAGGAAGATGGTTACAAGAAAAAACTTACACCTCAATTTCGTTTGATAGAGATTACAAATCTTTTTTTCCTGTGGCTTTGCAAGTAGTAGCAGAAAAAAAAACAAAAACAACTTTATTAAATGATATAAAAGAAAATGATGTTGTAGCCATTCATCATAATGAAATTATACCAATTGATGGTATTGTTAGCAAAGGTAACTGCCTTATTGATTACAGCTTTGTAACTGGCGAACAAACCCCTGTAAAAAAAGAAATAGGAGAACTTGTGTATGCAGGTGGCAAACAAGTTAATGGTAAAATTGAACTGCTAGTAGTAAAACCTGTAAGCCAAAGTTATTTAACCACTTTATGGAACAATGAAGCATTTAAAAGAAAAGAAAAAATAGAACCCAACATATTTGATAACATAGCAAAATACTTTACTTACATAGTACTCACAATTGGCATTTGTGCTGCCTTTTATTGGTTTTTTAATGATAATACAGCAAACATGCTTAATGCCTTAACCACTGTTTTAATAGTAGCATGCCCTTGTGCTTTGTTACTGGCATCAAACTTTGCAAATGGTAATGTATTAAGAATTTTTGGTGCTAATAATTTTTATGTAAGAGATGCTAGTGTATTACTACAACTAAAAAAATTATCACATATTGTTTTTGATAAAACTGGAACATTAACAGAAAGTCAAAATAATGCTATTGAATACGATGGAAAAATAATTAACCAAGTTTTAGAAGTAGAAATTGCTAGCATTTTAAATCAGTCAAATCACCCACACAGCAAGGCTTTAATAAAATTTTTGAATATAGAAAACACTATAAATGTTGAATACTATAAAGAGTTTGAAGGCCAGGGTATTGAAGCATGGATAAATGATCAACATATAAAAATTGGTTCAGCAAATTTTGTAAATGCCACTAAAACTAAGGCTAATGCGTCAGAAGTGTTTGTAAAAGTTGATCAAGATATTGTTGGAAAATTTATCATCAAAAATGCGTACAGAAAAAATATTTTTAATCTACTAAAAGCTTTAAAACAAGATTATCATATATCAGTAATTTCAGGTGATAATAATGCCGAAGCAAAGGTGTTGAGTAGTGCATTACACTATAATGCAAACTTATTATTTAATCAATCGCCCATTAACAAACTCGAGTATATTAAAAAAATACAAAGCAACAACAACAATATTGTAGCTATGGTTGGCGATGGTTTAAATGATGCAGGTGCATTAAAGGCAAGCAATGTGGGTATTGCCATTGCTGATAATAACAACAATTTTACGCCAGCTTGTGATGCTATTTTACAAGCAAACTCCATAACTAAACTAAATTCTTTTTTGCAATTAGCTAAAGCAAATGCTACAATTATTTTCATCACATTTTGTATTTCTGCTGTATACAATGCAATAGGATTATACTATGCAGTACAAGGTACACTATCGCCTGTAATAGCTGCTATTCTTATGCCTGCAAGTTCAATTACAATTATTTTTTGTACTTATTATTTAACCAAAATGATGGCAAAAAAATATGGATTGAATACTTGAAAATCACAGCCACAAAGACAATAAGGCACATAAGAATTATTACAACAACACATCGTGCCTTTGCGACGTAGTGGCATCAAAAAAAAATTATGAGTGTACTTCTAATATTATTAATCATCAGCATCATTATAGCCACTGGCTTTTTGGTTGCTTTTTTATGGAGTGTTAACAATAACCAATTTGATGACATAGAAATGCCACAGCACAAAATTTTATTTAAAAATAATTTAAACAATAATAAAATATGATAGAAACATTTAGTTACGATAACAAAATTCCAAAACAGTTCGCTGTTGCAACAGTTTTTTGGGGGGCAGTGGGCATGCTAATTGGCTGTTTAATTGCTTTTCAGCTTGCTTTTCCAATTTTAAATCTCAGTGAATATCTTCCTAATTTAACCTTTGGAAGAGCAAGGCCTGTACATACAAATGCTGTAATATTTGCCTTTGTTGGTAATGGTATTTTTACTGCTGTATATTATGCTTTGCCTCGATTACTTAAAACTCCCATGTGGAGCAAATCCTTAAGCAAATTACATTTTTGGGGTTGGCAATTTATTATCGTTGCAGCAGCCATTACTTTACTTTTAGGATATACCACAGGAAAAGAATATGCTGAACTAGAATGGCCAATTGATATACTCATTACACTAGTGTGGGTTGTATTTGGAGTAAATATGTTTGGCACTATTTTAACACGTAGAGAAAGACATTTATATGTTGCGATATGGTTTTTCATTGCATCTTGGATTACAGTTGCTGTATTGCATATTGTAAATAGTTTTGAAATGCCTGTATCCTTTATGAAAAGCTATAGCTGGTATGCTGGTGTACAAGATGCTTTAGTGCAATGGTGGTATGGCCATAATGCTGTTGCTTTCTTTTTAACTACACCTTACTTAGGACTGATGTACTATTTCTTACCAAAAGCAGCCGAACGTCCTGTATATTCTTATAGACTAAGTATCGTACATTTTTGGAGTTTAATATTTTTATATATATGGGCTGGTCCACACCATTTATTGTATACAGCATTGCCCGATTGGGCTCAAAGCTTAGGCACTGTTTTTAGTATTATGCTAATACTACCAAGTTGGGGAGGAATGCTAAATGGATTGTTTACACTTCGTGGAGCTTGGGATAAAGTAAGAGAAGATCCTGTTCTGAAATTTTTTGTGGTTGCAGTTACTTGCTATGGTATGGCAACTTTTGAAGGCCCCATGCTTTCATTAAAAAATGTAAATGCTATTTCTCATTATAGCGACTGGACAGTTGCTCATGTACATATTGGTGCTTTGGGTTGGAATGGTTTTTTAACTTTTGGAATGATGTATTGGTTAATTCCTAAACTTTTTAACACCAAACTGTACTCTAAAAAGCTTGCTGGCACTCATTTTTGGATTGGTACACTTGGCATTATTCTGTATGCAGTTCCTATGTATTGGAGTGCCTTTAGAAGTTATTTTATGATGAAAGCTTTTACACCATCAGGTCAATTGCAATATCAATTTATGGATGTACTACAAACAGTAAAACCATTTTACATTATGAGAGCTGTTGGTGGAACTATTTACTTACTGGGTGTATTTGTGATGGTATACAACCTCATTAAAACTGCTAAGTCTGGCAAGTTTATTCCAAGTGAAGAAGCAAGTGCTCCACCATTATTAAAAGAATACAAAGCACCTTCTAATTCAATTTGGCATAGTGTAATTGAAAGAAAACCAATTCTATTATTAACACTAAGTTTAATAGTTATCAGTATTGGTGGGTTAATTGAAATGATTCCTACTTTTCTTGTAAAAGAAAATATACCAAGCATTGCAAGTGTAAAACCATACACACCACTTGAACTACAAGGTAGAGATATTTACCTTAGAGAAGGATGTTACAACTGTCATTCACAAATGGTTCGTCCTTTTAGATACGAGGTTGCTCGCTATGGTGAATATTCTAAAGCTGGTGAATTTGTATATGATCATCCATTTCAATGGGGAAGCAAACGTACAGGACCAGACCTAGCAAGAGAAGGCAATACAAGCAGCCCTCAATATAAAGATGCAGGTTGGCATTATAATCATATGCTTGAGCCTTCTGTTTTATCGCCAGGTTCTATCATGCCATCATATCCTAATTTATATGAAAATATAATTGACTATGGTAGCACAAATTCAAAAATTCATGCTATGAGAAAAATGGGTGTTCCATACGAAATAGGATACGAATCAATAGCCAATGATGAGCTAAAAAAACAAGCTGCAGAAATAACTAATAAGCTTAAAGCCAATAAAATAAATGCACAAAGCGACAAGGAAATTATTGCTCTAATTGCTTATTTACAAAGGCTTGGCAAAGACATTCAAATTGATAATAAAAACAAATAAACCAATGAAATTTAGTCATTATCTAGAAAAAATTACAGGCGTTAGTATGTATCCAATTATATCGTTAATACTATTTGTGCTGTTTTTTTCAATAGTTACCATTTGGATTTTAAAAATGGATAAAAACGAATTACAAAGAGCTGAGCAGTTGCCTTTGTAAATGATCACTTCTTAAATTTTAAAAGATGAAAAATAACATAGTGAAATATATACCTTTAATATTAGTTGCTACAATACTCATGGCAACAGCAACACATGCATCACCAACTTTAATTCCAAAAGAAACTACCTCAAAAGCATTCGATACAAACACCTTGCTTACATTAATTGCTGTGGTACTTTTAATTCCAATTTACCTACTAGGTAAAACATTATTGTTTAGTGCTAAATTATTTTCAAAAAAAGAAAAAGAGCAAACAAGTAATACTACTAAAATTATACTGCTACTAATTGGCTTAAGCTCGGCCCATCAAAGCTTTGCTCAAGAAGTTGTAGCAACCCAAGCTTCAACAGCATCATTACTTAACTTGAAAAATTTGCTAGTTGGCGTTATTCTTTTAGAAGCTTTGATCATTGTTTTTTTGGGTACTTATATTTTATCTTTCCTAAAAGGAAATCAAAATGCTAATAACATTGAAACTGTTAAAAAATCAACATTCAATATTAAAAATGCCATTGGTAAATGGTGGAAAAAAACAAACAATTTTATTCCAATTGAAGAAGAGGCAAATATTGATAGTGGTCATAGTTATGATGGCATTAGAGAATTAGATAATAATATTCCTGTTTGGTTTTCAGCTGCATTTGTAATATGTATTTTTATTGCAGTAAGCTACTTATGGCGTTATCATGTTTCAGAATCTGCTCCATTACAAATTGCAGAATATCAAAACGAAATGGCACAGGCTGCTTTAGAAAAAGAGGAATATCTTCAAAATGCTGCCAATAATGTAGACGAAAATTCTGTTACGTTACTCGATGCAGCAGGTATAGAATCTGGCAAAGCTTTATTTACAGCAAATTGTGTAACTTGTCATGGTGCAAATGGTGCTAGTGTACTAGGTGGTGTTGGCCCTAACTTAACTGATACTTATTGGCTGCATGGCGGTTCTTTAAAAGATATTTTTAAAACCATAAAATATGGTTGGCCCGATAAAGGTATGAGAAGTTGGCAAGATCAATTTTCACCAACTCAAATTTCTCAACTTTCAAGCTTTGTTAAAAGTATTAGCAACACTAACTTAAAAGGCAAAGAACCACAGGGTGAAGTTTTTAAAGAAGAAGTAATAACAATAAAAGATACTTCTACACTAAATAAATAATAAAACTAGCATTGATGACAAAAGATGAATTGCTACAACCCAGTACTTTTAGAGATACTGTTAGTACTGTTACTAATAGTGGCAAACGCCATTGGATATACGCTCTTAAACCAAAAGGCAAATTTTATTCTTTTCGCAAAGTTTTAGCTATTGTTTATGTTATACTATTTTTTTCTCTGCCTTTGATAAAGGTTAATGATATGCCATTTTTTATGATAAATGTAGTAAAAGGTAAATTCATAATTTTTAGTAAAATATTTTGGCCACAAGACTTTTTCATCTTTGCTATTGGAATGATTACTTTTATCATTTTCATTGTACTTTTTACTGTTGTATTTGGAAGATTATTTTGTGGATGGGCATGCCCTCAAACCATTTTTATGGAATTCGTATTTAGGCAAATTGAATGGTTAATCGAAGGTTCTCCATCACAGCAAAAGCTAAGAAATAAAAACACATCAAGTTATAATTACATAATAAGAAAAGTTATTAAACACATCTTATTTTTTGTTTTATCGTTTGCCATAGCAAACACTTTTTTAGCCTATATCATTGGCATAGATGAGCTATTAAAAATTATTGAAGAACCAATGTTTGAGCATATTGCTCTACTCTCTGGCTTGCTAATTTTTACTTTCTTATTTTATGGTGTTTATGCCTTTGTGAGAGAAATTGTTTGTACTACAATTTGTCCTTATGGTCGATTACAAGGTGTAATGTTTGATAAAGATACTATGCAAATCAGTTATGATTACAAACGTGGTGAACCTAGAGGAAAATTATCCACAAAAAATGAAAATAATTTTGGTGATTGCGTTGATTGTAGAAAATGTGTAGCTGTTTGCCCAACAGGGATTGACATTAGAAATGGTATTCAAATGGAGTGTGTAGGCTGTACTGCTTGTATTGATGCCTGCAATGGAATTATGGAGCAGCTTGAGCTTCCAAAAGGATTAATTCGATATGCCTCTGAAAATGAAATAGCTCAAAAAACAAAATTTGTTTTTAATACAAGAATGAAAGCCTACACAGCATTACTTGCTTTTTTAGTAATATTTATGAGTATACTAGTAGCAAGTAGAAAAACAGTTGACACTTATATTTCTAGAGCAAAAAATCAATTATACCAAGAGTTGCCAAATGGTACAATTAGTAATTTGTACGATGCTAAAATTTTAAATAAAACAAACAAAGAAATAACAGTTGAACTTAGAGTAGCTAACAATATGGGTACTGTAAAATTGGTAGGTTCAAACAATGTTGTATTAAAAAAAGAAGCTGTTAATGAAGTAACCTTTTTTGTTGAAATGAACAAAACTAAATTGATTAAAAGAAGTAACGTTATTAAAATCAATGTTATAAGAGAAGGGAAAATTATAGAAACAATTAACACAAAATTTCTTGGTCCATTCATTTAATTGCAAATATTGATAACACATATAACTTATTAAAAAACAAAAACTAATCACATGAATTGGGGACATAAAATAACATTCGTAATTCTAACTTTTATTGCTTGTATGATTACAATGGTTTATATAGCTAGTAAACAAACCAATGAAATGTTTGATAGCAACTACTATGAAAAAGAGTTAAATTATCAAAACATAATTAATGCTGCCAACAATTTAAATGCACTACATGAAAGTGTACAAATAAATCAAGACAATCAAAATGTTGTATGTAGTTTTCCTAAAAGTACTGTAACTAATTTTAAAGATGGCAAAATTGAACTATTAAAAGCTGATAATAGTTCTAAAGATGTAACACAAGTTATGTTAGCCTCAAGTAATCAATACATATCAAAAACCAAATTAACCCATGGCTTATACAATATAAGAATTTCATGGAACAGCAATAACATACCTTATTATTTTGAGCAAAAAATAATCATCACAAAATGAACATTTGGTTAGCTGCAATTACAACTGGTTTTACTATTGGCATTATTGGCAATATACATTGTATAGCAATGTGTGGGCCATTAGCTTTGTCAATTCCTATCCAACATTTTAACCCTACAAAAAAAAATTCAGCTATCATTTTGTACAATTTTGGGCGTACTGTGAGTTATACTTTTTTAGGACTAATTTTTGGGTTAGTTGGTAATAGCTTTTCTTTTTTTGGTTTACAGCAAGTTCTTTCTATTGTAGGGGGAATTGTATTGTTGTTACTTACATTTTCACAAATTTTTTCCAAGTATAATATTCCAATGCTCAAAATATTTACATCGTTTATTCAACAACAATTAAAGTATAAATTACAACAAAAAACTTCTATATACTCCTTATTTTCAATTGGCATTTTAAATGGATTACTACCTTGTGGTTTAGTTTATATTGGCATAACAACTGCAATTGCTATTGGCAATGTTTACTACGCTATGTTAGTTATGTTTTCGTTTGGATTAGGAACATTTCCATTAATGATTTCCTTATTTATTTTTGGAAACAATATTCCATATTCATTTAGGTTAAAGCTAAAAAAACTCACACCATTTTTTGTAAGCCTACTTGCTGGTTTACTTATTGTAAGAGGCATGAATTTAAATATACCATTTGTTAGTCCCTATATTAAAAATCAAACAACAAATAATATAGTAAAATGCCACTAACTTCAACAAACGTTTTTTGGCATCAGTTGCAAGTAACAATTTTATTAAAACAATAGAAATGATTTTTTATTTTATAACCTCATGATTATAAAAGCTTCTAGTATTAGAAAAAATTATAAAAATTTGTTAAGAAAAATGTTTCAAATTAATTTCATATAATTATATTGCATCCCTAACGAAAAAAAATAGGTCCCTCTGTAGAAACAGAACGACCTCTAACGATTGCTTGCCATATGAAAAAAAATTCGAGTCTAATTTTGACTTGGATGTTTCAATTTCGATTTTTGGCCTCTAACGATTTTTGCTACTCTTACGATTGCTTGCCTTTGAAATTTTCATCCTTTGTTACACAAATATACTTGGTGTTTTGTGTGCAATTAAACTAAGTTATGGTTAGTTTTACGATAGCAAACCATAATTAATATCATTGAAAATCAATACTATATTGATTTTCAGACAAAATTATTAATGATGTCCAACCGTTTTTCAGATATATTATTTCAACTCATTCATTCACTAAAAAAGGCTGAAAAACGTCATTTTAAGCTCTATATTAAAAGAAGTTCAGGTAATGAAGACTTAAAAATTATTCAACTTTTCGATGCATTAGATAAAATTGAGGAATACGACGAAAAATTACTTCTAAAAAAACTAAAAAATATCGAAAAACCTCAACTTGCTAATTTAAAAGCTCATTTATATAAGCAAATTTTAGCAAGCTTAAGACTACTTAAAATTAGTGAAAACATTGATATACAGCTCAACGAACAGTTAGATTATGCCAGAATTTTATACAACAAAGGCTTAAAGATTCAGGCTCTAAAAATCACAGAAAAAGCAAAAGAAACTGCCCGAGCAAATCATAAATTCAGCTTTCTTATTCAAGTAATAGCCCTCGAAAAAAAAATAGAAACGCTACATATTACTAGAAGCAGTTTTGAAACCACATCAAACTTGGCAGATGAGGCCATAATGGTAAGTAATAAAATTAGCAGAGTTGCCAAACTCAGTAATTTGGCTTTGCTTTTATACAATTGGTATGTTCGCAACGGCCATGCTCGTAACAAAGAAGATGAAAAAAGCATCAACGAATTTTTTAAACATAAACTTGCCGATGTAAACGATATTGAAAACGACTTTTACGAAAAACTATATCTATATCAAAGCTATGTTTGGTATGCATTTATAAAACAAGATTTTTTGATGTATTATAAATACAGTCAAAAATGGGTAGACTTATTCGATGCCGAACCCTTTATGATTGGCGTAGAAATTGGTCATTACATAAAAGGTATGCACAACTTAGTTACTGCTCATTTTGACCTCAGAAATATTAAAAAATTTGAAAGTACACTGCAAAAATTCGAAGCTTTTGCAAACACAGATTTGGTATTACAGCACGACAATTTTTTAATTCATACCTTCATCTACATTCATTATGCCAAAGTAAATGAATTTTTAATGAAAGGCAATTTTGCCGATGCCGTAAAAATTGTACCACACTTAAATAGCAAACTTTCTGAGTATGCAATGTTTATTGATAGACATAGAGTACTAGTTTTCAACTACAAAATTGCAACACTTTATTTTGGTAATGGTGATTACGATACCTGCATCGATTATTTGCAACACATTATAAACGAAACTATAAACCTTAAAAACGATTTACAATGCTTTGCACGTTTAATGCACCTCATGTGCCATTACGAATTGGGCAATATGGAAATCATGGATTCGTTGCTAAAATCAGTACAACGATTCATGAGTAAAATGCAAAATGTAACAGTACTCGAAGAAGAAATGTTTAAGTTTATACGAAAAATAATTAAGCTCAACAAAACACAAGCACAGCAAGAGTTTAAAAACTTTTTACACACCATCAAGCAGTACGAAAGTAGTAGCCACGAAACCAGAGCTTTTGCCTATTTAGATGTTATAAGTTGGGTTGAAAGTAAAGTAAATAATACCACCATGAGTAGCATTATACAAGCAAAATTTAAAGCTCTACAAAAGAAAAAACCATTAAGGTAATTACATTAAACTGTGTTTATTAATTCTTGAAACGTCAACTTCTCAATTTTATTTTAGCTGCAGTTTCCTGCTTTTCGTTCCAAGTCCTCGCTTCACTTCGTTACGCTGTGGGCTTTCCACTACAATCAGGGTTAGGTTCAACTTATTGCTACTATTAAACTAGTGTATTTAACTATAAATTTTCAGCTTTTAAAACAGAAAAAGTTTCGAGTATAAAAACGAAAAAGCCTCAATTTCTTGAGGCTTTGTGGGAATTGACGGATTCGAACCATCGACCCTCTGCTTGTAAGGCAGATGCTCTAAACCAACTGAGCTAAACTCCCTTTTTTTCGATTGGAGTGCAAATATAGAAGTTCAAATATTCTCACCAAATTTATTTTATTTTTTTTCTAAAAAAATACAAAACCATACAGCATTAATATAACGTTAAAATTATCATGCAATTCAATATGCAACATAAATTTACACCCAAAAAATAATTAATGATTAAATCTATACTTACTGCAGGATTTATTATTTCTACATTAATATCATCTGCACAGCAAAACACCCTACCTCAAAATTGGCATTTATTAAGCAAACAAAAAGATGGCTACCATGGCATTAATTTAGATACAGCTTACAAATTGCTTTCAAAAAACAAAAAAACAAGCAAACCTATAATTGTAGCAATTTTAGATAGTGGTATAGATACCGCTCACGAAGATTTAAAAAATGTTTTATGGACCAACCCCAAAGAAATACCCAACAATAATATTGATGACGATGGCAATGGCTATGTTGATGATATTCATGGCTGGAACTTTTTGGGCAACAAAAATGGTGAACAAATCAAAAACGCATCTAGCGAAAAGGTTCGTATGTATCATGAGTTTAAACAAAAGTTTGAAAATAATGTAGACACTTCCAAATTATCAATAATCGATAAACATATTTATCAAAATTGGTTAGCTGCAAAAAACGACTTAAATCCATCTACTGAGGAGTTGATGAATTTAATGATTATGGAAAACATCTACAAAAAACTAAAATCAAATGGCAAGTTATTGATTGATGAAATGCAAACCAATGATTTTACAATCGACTCTTTAGAACAATATAAACCAAAAGCTGCTGAAACTAAAGATGCCAAGTTGAGAATTATGTCTACTTTCAAATTATTTCAATTAGATAATTCAGAATCATTCAACACGTTTATAACTCAACTTGAAAGCGAAATTGAAAGCAAAAACAAAAGCATGGAAGGTGCAAAAAAAGCTCCTGAAAATACTAGGCTTAAAATTGTTCAAGATGATTACTATAATATAAATGATAAGTTTTATGGCAATAATAATGTAAAAGGGCCAGGCCCAATGCATGGAACTCATGTTGCCGGAATTGTAGCATCTCAAAGAGATAACAACATTGGTTCTGAAGGAGTTGCAAACAATGTTAAACTTATGGCTTTAAGAGTTGTACCTGATGGCGATGAGTATGATAAAGATATTGCCTTAGCCATCATCTATGCAGTTGATAATGGTGCTAAAGTTATAAACATGAGTTTTGGCAAACCTTATTCGCCACAAAAACATTGGGTAGATAGTGCTATTGATTATGCTGCTAAAAAAGATGTGCTGCTTATTCATAGTGCTGGCAACGATGCCAAAAATTTAGATGAAGAAAACAGCTATCCAACTTCTTTTTTTCTTAATCATACAAAAGCTCCAAACTACATCACTGTTGGTGCAAGCACAGATCCTGCAATTGGCAAAGAAACAGTTGTAGCAGATTTTAGTAACTATGGCTCTTTAAATGTAGATGTATTTGCCCCTGGTGTTAAAATTTATAGCACACTGCCACATTTTAATAATTATGGTAGGCAACAAGGTACAAGCATGAGTGGTCCTGTTGTATCAGGATTAGCAGCTTTACTTAGAGGTTATTTTCCAAATTTAACTGCTGTTCAAACAAAAGCTATCATCGAAGAAACAGTTTTTAAGCCCTCTGATGAACTAGTTAATATTCCTGCTAACCCAAACGAAAAATGCAAGTTTACACAACTTTGTAAAACAGGTGGCATTGTAGATGCTGGTGCTGCTGTTGCCAAAGCTCTAGAATTAGAAACAAAATCAATCCCAAATAAAAATAAAAAACAAAATTCACAATAAACTAATAATCAATTATTTGTAAACTACCATTGATTATTAAAATTTAATTCAAAAAGGACAAGAATTTTTCTTGTCCTTTTTTGTTTTCCACTTATTAAGCCTATTTATTCACACAAGCAGCTAGGTACTTTTTAATACTGAATAAACCTATTATGTTCGCAGACCCTACTAAAATTAAGTTAATGGAATGGGGAAAATTGAAATAGATAGATTTTTTGATTAAAATAATTATTAATTGAAAATCAATAATTTATAACTTTTTGCTTAATATAAATAACATTTTATGAGACTCAAAAGTTTGGAAATGAAAGGCTTTAAAAGTTTTGCCGATAAAACTATTGTAAGTTTTGATGAAGGCATTACTGGCATCATTGGCCCTAATGGATGTGGTAAAAGCAATATTGTTGATAGCATAAGATGGGTTATTGGTGAGCAAAAAATTAGTCAACTCCGTAGCGAAAACCAAGCAGCTTTGGTTTTTAATGGTAGCAAAAACAGAAGTGCAAGTGGCCTTGCTGAGGTGAGTTTAACTTTTGAAAACACAAAAAATTTATTACCAACAGAATTTTCTACCATCACCGTTACACGTAGATTTTACAAAAATGGCGATAGTGAGTATCGTTTAAACGATGTGCAATGTAGATTAAAAGACATTCATAATTTATTTTTAGATACAGGTGTAAGTACAGATAGTTATGCTATTATTGAACTAGGAATGGTTGATGATATTATCAGAGACAAGGAAAATTCTCGTCGCCGAATGCTTGAACAAGCTGCCGGAATTACCATTTATAAAACCCGTAAAAAAGAAGCCAAAAACAAACTCGATGCTACAGAACAAGATTTAGCTCGTATCGAAGACCTTTTATTCGAAATTAACAATCAACTTAAAACACTCGAAAACCAAGCTAAAAAAGCTGAAAAATATTTCGAGCTAAAAAAAGAATACAAAGAAATTGCTGTTGAGTTAGCTAAAGCTAGCTTGCAAGGTTTTAATCTTACTTACAAAGATTTACAAGAACAGCAAGAAAATCAAACTAATATTCGTGTTCAACTAGAAGCTGCTATTGCAACTGAAGAAGCTGCTTTGGAAGCTGATAGAGTTGCTTTTATCGAAAAAGAAAGAGCACTACAAAGCATGCAACAAGGCTTTAATGAGTTGGTGGCTACTTTAAGAACTAAAGAAAACGAAAAAAATCTTGCTACTCAAAAGCTTCAATATTTAAAAGAAAAAGAAGAAAGTATTAAAGATTTTTTGGCTAAAGCCGAAGGTCAACTTAGTGGTATAAACGATGGTATTGAACTTAGCCAAGTACAAATTACTGAAGAAGAAACTCGCTTACAAACTACCCAACAAGAGGTAGATGCTGCTCGCACTAAAGCTGATGAAGCTCGTAAAATTGTTGACGAAAAACGTGGTTTAGTTGATTCGAACAGAATGGCTTATCAAGCTATTCAACGTCAACAATTTGATGCCGAAAAAACTGTTGCTATTGCCGATACTTCTATCCAAAATTTACAAAGAAGTGTGTATCAACTTACCCAAGAAAATACACAAAGGGAGCAACAATTGCAACAGTTACAAGCTGAATTGCAACAAAAAGAACATCAACTTGAAGAGAAAAAAATTGACTTACAGCAACTGCAAGAACATCATACAAAAACAAAAGAACAAATTTTTGAAACCCAAGCTAGTTTAGAAGTTTTAAGAAACAAGCTTAACGATGAAAATAGAATTTTAGACTCTAAAAGAAACGAGTACAACCTACTTAAAAGTATGGTTGATAAAATGGAAGGCTACCCTGAAAGCGTAAAATTTTTACACAACAACGATGGTTGGAACTCTAAAAGCCCAATTCTTAGCGATATTATTTATGTAAAACCTGAATATAGAGCTGCTGTTGAAAATGTGTTAGAACCTTACTTAAACTACTACGTAGTTAACAACCTGCAAGAAGGTTTGCAAGCTGTAAACTTACTGAGCAACCACAACAAAGGAAAGGCTAACTTTTTTATTAAAGATTTAGTGAGTGGTAGTTCTACCAACTATAATCAACCTGCAAATACCATTAAAGCTTTAGATGTTATTGAGGTAGATGAGGCTTACAAATCTTTAGCTCAACATTTATTGGGCAATGTATTTATTGCCGAAAATGACGATGCCTTAGCCAATAGCAACGGAGCTGTAATTCTAGAAAAAACTGGTAAATATGTTAAAGGTACTTATACTTTAACAGGTGGTAGTGTTGGTTTATTTGAAGGTAAAAAAATTGGTAGAGCTAAAAACCTAGAAAAACTACACGACGAAATTACTGCTCAAGAAACCGTTGTTAACGAATTAAAATCTGCTATTCAAGCTAAGCATAACGAGGTTATTGGTTACAATGAGCAACTTAAAGAAAATGTAATTAAACAAACCGAGCAAGAAATTAATCAACTCATTAACACCGTTTTTGGCACTAAAAACCGAATCGAAAATATTCAAAGTGCCTACAACAACACTGTTGAAAAAATAGAAGATAATCAGGAAAGATTACAAACCGAGAACGATAATATTGCTAACACAAGAGATTTATTAGCAACATTAAACAATAGTATTGCCGAAGCTTTGAGCAATATGAAACTAATTGAAGATGATTACAGAAATGCTGAACAGCTATATAGCAACGAATCGTTCACCTTCAATCAAAAAAATATTGAGCTTACTAAGCAACAAAGCAAAATCGCTGCTTTAAAACAAGAGTTGCAGTTTAAACAACAACAACTTAACAACTTAACAACTCAAGTTCAACAAAACAATGCTCAGTTGAAAGATAGTATTGAAACTATTGCTCAAAACGAGTTTTTATTGCAAGCTGCTCAAGACGGTTTGGTGGATATGTTGCGTAATAAAGAAATTGAAGAAAAGAAACTCAACGAAGCCGACCAAGCTTATTATTTGTTACGTAATGTATTGCAAGAAAAAGAAACTACCCTACGCCAACAAGTAAAACAAAAAGAAATTTGTGAACATACTTTAGCTGAAATTAAAGACAAACTAAACGAACTTAAACTGCAACTTGCAGGTATGAAAGAGCGTTTGTATGTGGAGTTTAAAATAAACATTGATGATGTTTTAGACGAAGAAAGAAAAACAGACAGTACACTAGAAGATTTAACGGCAACTAGTGATAGAATGAAAAAGCGTATGGAAAATATGGGCGAAGTAAACCCAACTGCCATTGAAGCTTTTACAGAAATGAAAAAACGTTACGAGTTTATTTTAGAACAAAAAAACGACTTAGTAACAGCAAAAGATAGTTTATTACAAACCATACAAGAAGTGGAAGCTACTGCTAATCAGCAGTTTTTAGATACTTACAATCAGGTAAGAGAAAACTTCCAAAAAGTATTTAAAGCTTTATTTACTGAAGAAGATACAGCCGATATGGTTTTGGTAAACCCAGAAAATTTAGCCGAAACTGGTATTGAAATTATTGCAAAACCTAAAGGCAAACGCCCTGCAAGTATTCAGCAATTAAGTGGTGGTGAAAAAACTCTTACGGCCACTGCCCTACTCTTTGCTATTTATTTAATTAAGCCTGCACCTTTCTGTATTTTAGATGAGGTTGATGCTCCTTTAGATGATGCTAATGTGGGCAAGTTTACCAACATGATTAAGCAATTTAGCGAAAACTCACAGTTTATTATTGTTACACACAATAAACAAACTATGGGTGCTGTTGATGTTATTTATGGGGTAACTATGCAAGAGCCTGGTGTAAGTAAATTAGTGCCTGTAGATTTTAGGAATTTGAATTAGTATTTTAGGATTAACTACATAGTTCTAATTGATTTTTTCTCGACCTATGAAAAATTGCGTTAAAAAAATGAAAATTATGTAGCGTAAAAATGAAAGTGCACATCTATATTCTTAGCAGGTGAAAACAATTGCTTGGATGTATTGACAAAGTAGATGGATAGCTTTTTTCATTTTAGCGGAGTAATTATCATTTTTAGCAATTTTTCATTAGTCTTGAATTTTTTTGTTACTTTTTTGTTTCAAGACAAAAAAGTAAACATCAACAATAAAGAAATGAATTATGCTCGAAGAATTTTAGTAGGTTAAATACCAATAAATTCTCTCAAAATAATAAAAACATTAAACCTAGTTATAGCAACTGCTCCATAACTAGGTTTATTTTTTAGTCCAACTACAAACAATGCCATCAGGGTTGTTGTAGGTTAAACT